>JABDBC010000003.1 GCA_013288825.1 Chlamydiota bacterium | reverse complement strand
TATACTTTCTCAAATGCAATTAGTTTGGAAGGAGAAGTTGGGTATCGCAGCAATGATATTTCGAAATATGCAGATTCACGCAAATCTGGATATGTCCATACATTGTCCTTTATGGCACATGTTTTGTATCACTTTCAAACTGACTATTATTTCACACCATACTTAGGAGCTGGATTTGGTTCTGCATTTAAACATTCAAAGATAAAGGGATTTAACTACAGGATTGAGGAATTCTTTAGCTACAAAAACAAGGATCATCGGCTTGCATGGGATCTAATTGCCGGAATTGCATTTCCAATTACCGAGAATATTGACATTGATATTCAATATCGATATTTCTACGCCTTCCATGACAATAAATCGCACAATAACTCTGTTGGAGCTGGACTGAAATATTCGTTCTAAAGTCTTGAGAACTTAATCCGGGTTGCTCTGCAAACAAGCAGGGCAACCTGATTTTTAGCAATTTTCATAAGAATCAGCTATTGGTTGCCTGTAATGCTTGAAGTTTTTTTCGACATGCCTCTGCATACTCCAAGGCATGCTTATAATAACCCCCCTCCGCAGCAAGCGCATAGTAAAAAATGGCTTTTTTAAATTGTGCAAATGGATCGCCCAGTTCTGCTCCAATTCTGTAGTAATACGCAGCCATAATATGAGAACAAACACTTATATCCCGATTTGATTCATACAATTGCCCAAGTTCTCGGTACGCTCGAGTGTTTCCTGTTGATGCAAGCATGAACCCCAGTTGATTTTCTTCTCATGTCTGACATTTTGCGTAAGTCCTAAAAAAGTTATGGCGCGCAGCGCCATAACTTTTTGAGGACTTACCTAATGCCCTTTTTTTTGGCAAAGTGTCCATTTTATTCCATTTATCCATATCCTGTTCCTCCAATCTCCTAAATAGGTTCGGATTTTTTGTATTTAACTTAGCAAAAATTTGTCAAGTAGACTTAAAGCAAAGTTGCACAACTGCAGGAGGATTTTATAGATAGTAATAAATAACAATTGCAGAGAAACTACAAAACAACCGCTTTAGCGTATATCTGAGTAGGATAATAATGGCAAACGGACAGAAGAATAGCAAGATGCATCGATTCTTGGGGGCAGCCAATGGAAGAAGAAAAATACGTAGCTTCGGAAAACATGATGGAAAAGTAGAAGTAATTAGAGGTATCATCGAGATATCCTTTGTGTGGTTTTTTGCGAAAAATTCATTATACACAAAGGATTTTTTTATCCTTCTTAGAAATACACCTGCGCGCTGTTGGGAATAATCATTTTTTAATTTTATTTTTCACTCGCCCACAATTGCTGGGGAATTGCTGTCATCTATGAAACTTAATTGCGTAAAAAATATCTTTTCTGCACAATCAGTACGAAATTTGGTGGGGCTTTTACAACAAACGTAGGGCCTTAAATTTGTAGCAGACGGATGCCCTAGTGTGCGTCAAATCGATGAGAGCATAGTTCCAATTATGGTTAAAGAGTGAAACCATCGATTTGACCTTTGGAATAAGCCAGCACAGTCATAATTTTAAAGATATATGAACAAACTGTTCTTTCTTTTATTATGCAATTTTATGCATTCTACAAAACTAATTTACAAATGAGTCTTTATGAGGAATTATCGCAATTTAGTATTGGTTTTTAGTCTTTTTCTTCTCTTTTTTTGTTACAATTGTTTTGCTGACTTTTCTCCAACCGTGAAAGAGTATTGGGAAGTGGGAGATTTTGTAAATGTAAACCAAATAGTGGATGATAAATTTTATTTAGAGTCGGAGACAGTACATATTGCTTCGAGGAAAATCTTTGTGAATCTTTCTGGACATCTTTTACCAGTCACACATTTATTTTCCGATGAGATCGGTGTTTTCGTGCTGGTGGAAGAAATATTGGGAGCACAACAGTCTGATTATTGGAAGTGCAAATATTGTGGAGAACTTAATGAAGGTGGTAGATATTGCTCAACGTGCACAAAACCTCGTAAATAAAAAAAATGATATAATCGTGTGATAAAGCAACTTATTTTTATCGTATTTTTTTGTGTGATATCTATTTTAGCTAATGCTCAAAATATCAATGATATTTTGAGCAAATTACCTGAAAGGGATAGACAAGATTTAGATGAGCTATTCCATATATTGATGAATGAAGATCATCTCAGCTATACATTATTTGGAGATAAGCCAGTTTCTGTTTCAGGAGAATTTACAATAACGCCTTATGAAAATACATTATCTGGACTTCAATCCGGGGGTGTTTTTTGGAAAAAATGGAATGTATGGAAACAGCATCAAGATAAATTTTCTATAAAAAATTATCTTTTTATAGAGGAGCCTGCCTATAACCAACCTAATAAGAGCACATTTATTTTCTTTATCAACAAAAAAGCTTTTTTAGAAGTAGTTGATGAGAATAATAATGTTTTTAATAAGATATTAGGCGATAATTTAACAGCATCCCAATTATTAGAAAAGATGGAAACAGAACACAAATTTATGAGTCTTATACATGAGAGTGAAATATTATTAGGTATATTGCTTGGTTATGGTGAACATAATGCTAGACTATATGAGCAAAGAATGAAATTAAAACGGTTGATTTCTGTACCTAGTCTGATAGGACAAGCTCCATTGACATCTGAAGGCCTTTCTCCTATTCAGGAGGAATATGATTTTTTAAATGAACAACTAAAATCTTTTGAAGATCATGTATACTCACCTTTGCTTTTGCCCCCTATCCATTTTGCCGCTGATCCCAATGATAAAGAGACTAAGTGCCTCAAAAAGAAATATAATCATTTACGAGGTCAAATCTCTTTGCTCTATGCTCACAATAGCAATTTTTTAGAGCTCATTTTGTCACAATTAACATCCGATGAGTTAGAAAAAAAATTTGGCAAAGAATAGTTAGGTTTATTTTCTGAACTGGATTTTTTCCAACTCAATAATATCAGCATTATCGGCTTCTAATTGTTGTGTGAGTTTTCTTTTGTTGTTAAATTCAGCATAATGCTCTAGCGCTAACTGTTCTGCTACCTGTGCTGATACTTTGCCAGATCTTGCTAAAACTTTAGCTGCACATGCATTTTCTCCTTCAGGTATACTTACCCGTGAAGAAGAATCAAAAAAAACTCATGTCGTGCATGATGGGCTTGCAATTTAAGATAAAGATAGATCAAACTGCAATCGTTGGTCAAAATTACCTTAAACACCAATATAGGAGTCTTTCATGGAAGAAGAAAAACATGTAGCTTCGAAAAACATGAGAAAATTTTTCGAAAATCTATTGGAGCTTAAAACTTTCGTAGGAAATAAGGCTAAGTCCACTAAAGATGATACTCTAATAGAAATATACAATAAACTTGATAAGATAATTAAAATTGGTGATGTTCCATAGAGGCTTGTGTGACATATAGCCCATCTACGTGAACATATACAGTTGATTAGGAGTGGTTCTGTAAATATAGGCAAGAAGTCGCAAAAATCAGCAAAGAAGCCCTCGACAATTCTGCACCATACATAGCGGTAGAGCCAACAATAACTCTTTGGAACTGGACTGAAGTATTCGTTCTAAAGTGTTGGCAACTCTATTCGGGTTGTCTTGTTTCCAACAGGGGAACCTGAAATTAAGCGATACTATCATTATTATGCGGATTAATATCCCGGCGGTTTTCGTCCTTTTTGATGTTAATCTCTTTTTTCAACTTTGATTGTTCGATTTTGTCATTGTAAATTTTCTTAAGATTATGTTTTCTAAGGCTTGACACAAGCTGTAATTGTTGTTCATGAACAAACCGAGCTGCGCTTGATAATTGTTTTGCACACCCCTCGATAATTGAAACGGTGCTGTGAACAGCAGCACGTTTTACATTATCCCTAACAATATCTCTACGTACATTGTCGTCTAATCTTTGTTGTTGTGCCTGCTGATCTTTCTTTTCATCGGCTTTCTTAGCGGCTTCTCTGGCCTCTTTTTCTATTAGTGCAGTAAACGATTTATCCAATCCTGCTGATTCTTTGGCTGTAAGAGCTCTTCCAAGCAAACCGGCTAAATCATTGGGGCCAAATTTGCGACCACCAAAACTTAACGAAATACCTGGTACTCTTGCCAAATCATCGTATTCTTGCTTAAGGCTCAGCCCACCCTCTTCCTTATCTTTATTAAAAACCCCGACAATAGCATAGTCTTTGATTGGGCCCCTCAGTTCATGAGCTTGCAGTATGACTAGAGAATTATCAATCCTTGCTTTTACTTCTTCAATATTAGTGCGAGATGCAAACACCATGAACTTGTTTTTTTGTGAAGCGCCGCTCATTTCAATACTACTAACATTACCAATAGCAGCTGAATTTTTATCGACCGCCTCATCACAAAGAACATCTCCATATTCGTGAACCTTCTCTGCAGTTATATCCATTTTAGAAAGAATGGAAAAATCATTATTTTCATGAAGGGCTTCCGCAGAAAGTTTTTGGATGTTATTGAGCTGGTCTGCATTAGCCAAAGAAGGTGTTTTGTCTGCATCATTTGGTTTAGGTAATGATGGTTGAATTGGAGGAGAAAAATCTCCAGAAGGTCCTAAACTCATATAATACCCCCCTTAAACAGAAAAAGTTTCTAACCTAATTATACACAATAATTATTTTAATTTACAATATTTTATGTTCTGTATTTTTAAGCATGTCATTATTTACTAACACTAGTAAATCGAGTCTAAATATACAGAGATGACTTGCGTTTAAATATAAGAAATCAGTAAAATATAAGTGCGGAACTTTACAATTTCAACACAAGGGAGAAAAAATGGCTAGCGCTGTAGGCAAAGAAGCAAATCCTCTAATAATCCATGGAACAATGAAGCCTAAAAATGGCCGAGAGTTCTTTATTTCAGAACCCCCTCAAGATCGAGGTGGTACTCGCCGCTTCATTTTAATACCAGCTTATGCAGGAACAAACATTAAGGATTCAACACTGCACCAATCCATCTGGGAAAAGCGATTGGCTGTTGTATTTCAAGAAAATGCACCAAAAGAAGGTGGATTTATAGTTAGTGGTAAGTGGATTCCAGATAATTCAGTGCATGTTAAAGAAATCAATAATAACTTACAAATGTTCAGTTCTAATATTGAAATTATAATAAAAATAGCATCAAAAAATTATCGATGTGATGCCATCTGGATGTACATGGCTAATGATGTTTCATATGAACACTATCGAAAGGAATGTTCAGAGGTCTTTAACAAAGAATTGGCGGAGTTCAATCGGCAAAAAATCGAAAAAGAGATGAAGGGGGAAGCAGATCTAAAGCGAGGTCATGATCCGGTCCTAGTTGGCGCAGGTACTCCTCGATCTGCACCGGTATCTGCAGTCGCATCAGGAGCTGCTGCTGCTTCTTCTCCAAGAACGCCTCTAACTCCAGCACCTTCAGGAGCCGCAGCTACACCGGTCACGCCTGCAATAATAAAAGCTACTGTTGCCCTTCCTCCATCTAGTGCTACAAGAGTACCGCTGTCTGCAGGAGTATCAACCCCATCAGCAACACCTTCAGCAACGGCAAAAACAGTGGGAGCTGTCGCATCGGCGAAAGCAGAACCTAGTGGCTTTAAGAAGTGGTTTGGAAAAAAATCATAATTCTCACCTCAAAATTTTCGCTTTCAAACGCGCTGCATTCCAATGCAGCGCCTTATCTCAAATAGTTCCACTTGAGAAAGCAATCTTGCTTTCAAAGGCTCTTGCTGCACGCATTGAAACTTTCAATGGGATATTTCTGCTAGCTGATCATCGTTTCCATTTAAAAACTCTAATTACAAATGATCAATTAACAATTAATTGACATATTATGCTATAATTATTTTAATAGCTAGTACAGAGGATTGTCATGTTCAACATAGATTCTGATTTTCCAGAAAAGTATTTTGAAACTAACAAAACTGTAATCTCATGCTTTGAATTTGCACAGCAAGGCGATGCTCACGCGAGGGAATTGTTATTAAGAGTTTTTGAATTTGGTGAAGCCATTACAGAAATACTAGGTGAAGAAGACGAAGAGATGGAGGATATCGCATTAGTGCATGAATGGACACGTATCCGAGGTCTTAATAAAACGAAGAATTGTTCGATAGGAATAACGCTGGACAAAAAAGAGAATTTTGAAGATGCCTTCTATTTTTTTAAAAAAGCAGCTGATGAGAATGATCCTGTTGGATCATTTTTTTTAGGCTGGTATTATGATGCTGGGAAGGGCGTAGAACAATCATTAGATTCAGCGTTAAAATACTACAAAATAGCTGCTGATCATGGCATTGTTCTAGCGCAGATTTGTTACGCAATGAAGATTATGGAAACAATAAAGAATTCCAAAAATAATAAAGACCGTGAAGAAAAATACGATCTCATAATTAAGTATTTATCTCTTGCATTTGAGAATGGCTCTGCGGTAGCTATATCGGAATTAGGAAATTTTTACCTTGTGCATAAAAATTCGTGTGAGGAAGCTCTTAAATGTTATATACTTGCTTCTGAAAGAAACAATGCGAATGGTTTAATAGGGCTTGGAGCATTTTATGAAAGCGGGGATCTTGTTGAAAAATCAATTACAAATGCGGAAAAATGTTATTTAAAAGCTGCTGCTTTAGAAGCATCCACTGCATATTTCGAGCTTGGCAAACTTTATGAAACAAACCCCTCCCTATGTCTACATCACAATGTTATAGCAGCATATTACTATAGAATTGGAGCTGAGTTAGACGACCTTCGTGCGCAGTATGAGATTGCTAGATTATATGAAACAGGGAAATTGAGTTTTCTTAATATAAGCAAAGAACACTGTTTAAAAAAAGCTATTTTTTTCTACCAGCTTGTCGCTAAGAGAGACAAAGTTAAACATGGCTCAGAGTACGTAGAAGCGTCTAAAAAGAAGCTCACCATGCTTACGCAACCTTTAATCCATGGAATAATGAAACCTAAAAATGGCCGTGAATTTTATATTTCAGAACCCCCTCAAGATAGAGGTGGCATTCGCCGCTTCATTCTAATACCAGCTGTACCAGGAAAAAATATTAAGGATTCAACTCTGCATCAAGCAATCTGGGAAAAGCGATTGGCAGTTGTATTTCGCGAAAGTGATCACAAAGAGGCTGGATTTATCGTTAGTGACAAGTGGATGCCTGATAATATGAAGCACCTTGGGAATATAAAGGAAGGATATAGCCTATTTTCAGGTGATATTGAAATTATAGTCAAAATAGCATCTAAAAATTATCTATGTGATTCCGTTTGGATGCATATGGCCGATGATGCAGCATATGAACACTATCGAAAAGAATGCTCAGAGGTCTTTAACAAAGAATTGGCGGAGTTCAATCGGAAGAAATTGCAAAAAGAGATGAAGGGCGAAGCATGTTAGAACAAAGAAGAATCCTTATCTTTATTGCATTACCCACTTGAGGAAGCTATCTCACTTTCAAATGCCCTTGCTGCACGCATTGAATCTTTCAATGGGGTAGTTGATCATCGTTTCCATCGAAAGAATGTAATTAACATTGCAGCCGGAAAAAGCTTGCAGGGTGCATCTATAATTTACAAATTGACCAGCTCTTTACAGATAATTTAAATATTATTAATGATGTCAATTAACAATTAATTGACATATTATGTTATAATTATTTTAATTGCTAGTATAGGGTTTTGTCATGTTTAATATAGATTCCGATTTTCCAGAAAAATATTTCGATACTAACAAAGCAATAATTTCCTGCTGTGAATTAGCACAGGAGGGAGACGCTCATGCAAGAGAGCTGCTATTAAGGGTATTTGAATTTGGTGAAACAATTTTAGAAACTACTGAGCAAGAAGATGATGATGAGGAAGAAAACGTAGAAGAAGTCGCATTAACAGCTGAATGGGATCGCATTCTAGAACTTCATACTACAAAAAATTGCTCAATAGGGATGATGCTTGGCAAAAGAGAGTACTACCCAGAAGCCTTCTCTTTCTTTAAAAAAGCAGCAGAGGAAAAAGACCCTGTTGGAGCATTCTTTGTAGGCTGGTATTTTGCTTCGGGGAAGGGAGTAGTGAAATCAAAAGATTCAGCATTGAAATATTACAAAATCGCTGCTGATCGTGGCATTATTTTAGCACAAATTTGCTACGCAGACACGATCCTACAATCGATAAAGAATTCCAAAAATGCTAAAGATATGGAAGAAAAACATGACGCTATACTTAAATATTTATCAATAGCTTCTGAGAGTGGCTCTGCTATAGCTTCATCGAAATTAGGAGAGTTTTACTTATTGCAGAAAAATTCGCGGGAACAAGCTCTCAGGTATTATATCATCGCGGCTGAAAAAAACGATCCTGACGCATTAAGGGCCCTTGGAAGATTTTATGAGGATGGAGATCTGCTAGAAAAGTCAATTACAAATGCAGAAAAGTGCTATTTAAAAGCTGCTGCTTTAGCAGAGCCCACAGCATATTTCGAGCTCGGTAAACTTTACGAAGCAAACCCCGCTCTATGTCGACACCACAAAGTTGTAGCTGCATATTATTATAGAATTGGAGCTGAGTTAGAGGACTTTCGAGCACAATATGAGATTGCTCGACTATACGAGACAGGGGATTGGAGTTTTCTTAACATAAGCAAAGAACACTGTTTAGAAAAAGCTATTTTTTTCTATACACTGGCAGCAAAAAGCCGTTTTTGCAAGTATGCCTCAGAATATGCAGAAGCGTGTAAAAAGAAGCTCAGCATGCTTACGCAACCATAAACAGGAACATAGAAATGGTATGTTGTTGCTGATGTTTCTATGTTATTTTCCATGTTTAGATAAAACAAAAACTTTATGTGGATCTTTTGGACTTGTTGATATTTCCACGAATTTGACTGCTGGAGGCAGTTGAAGTTACTCAAAATGCGGTGTTAACAGCCTATTGGATAAGGAATGAGGATAGCGTTGATCGGTTAGGAACACTTCGAGTAATTGTTCCTTTGCAGTATGAAAAAATTAAAGCAATCCACAACGCTGCAGTTGGAACCTTGAACCGTCAAGATCTGTGCTGGGAATTAACAGCTGAGCTTAATTCTGATATTCAAGAGAAAAAGTAACAGTTCAGATATCCCTCCCTCGTCGGGATATCTGAAGTGTTACCAAAAGTTTAGATATAGCAGCCTGAAGGGCTGCCAGAAATCACACAATCTGAACTGACAACATAAGTAGCCTTAAGTCTTCTTGCAGCCTTTCAGGCTGCTACATCTAAACTATTGACACCCAGGACGATGCCCTGTATCTTCCAGCCCTATGGGCTGAGAAAATTTGATTTAATAGAAGCGACCTCACGATCGATCACGAGTTGAAGCCTCTCAATTTTTTCTTTAGCGTCTGGAATCGTAGATGCATTGTCCGTCAGATATTGTTGATTTTCATTTGCCTTAGCAATATAATAAAGTTGTTTATGCAAAGCAGCAAAGTGTTGAGCGGTCGAGGGAGGCAAGGCATCTCCCATCGTTTGATCGTACCCTGTCTTAAAAACATTTTGAAGCACTTCTACTTCTGTTGGCGAAAGACCACTTCTTAAGCCGTTATCACTTATACTACACCACGCCCAAGAGAAATCATAGGCAGGAAATCCTATAGGCGCACCGTGTGCATCAACACTGGCAAGAAAAGAAGGTGTATCAATAAACGAAAATTGACCTGAAGCCACCTCGTAAAACAAATTGTCCAGATGAGTGTCCCCGTGTGAATAACCGGACATTCCCCAATTACCCTCAATCCCTTTTATAGCAGCTTGATGGATGCGATCTAACTCCTCTGTAGTAAGGGGTATTCTCCCTCTCTCTCCACCATTAACAATAGCCCCTCTAACCCAATCGTATACATACTTTACCATCTCGAGATTAGCTATTTGTGCATCTATTCCAAGGGGAGTTGCTTTTTCCCTATGTTTTAAATGTAATTCTGCTAATCCTCTAGCCGCCTGCTGAAATCCTCTGGCCAGAACGTCCATTTTTTCTGCCCGCCCTTTGCTTGTGGCCTGACCTAGTTCTTCCAAGTGAGAAGAAAAAGGCTGTCCTTTTGCTCCTGTTTGGACAAAGATGGTACGCACCGTCTTACTGTGTGAGAAATCAAACTTGCCAGCTGTTTGTACTGTAGAAAGAGTGCTATGATGTAAGTTTAAATCACTTAATTGTTGTAAAGAAGATAGCTCACGTGCTAATTCGGATACTTTTCCTTCCATTATTTTAACAACATAGGCTAGCTTTCCCTTGTCATCAGGAATCAAAACCCCATATATTTTAGCCCCAGACCCACCCTTAAGTTCTCTTAGGTGAAATTTACTTATGCCAATTTTTTCATTCAATACCTGAGCGATGATGGCATTTTCTAGCTCAACACTGCCGAGGGATGGGAGGGTTGAGAGGAATACCTCTTCTAATTTTCTCGAACTCTCTTCATTTAAAGGGGCTGAACCAATAATTTTTTTATTTAGGCCATCGACAACATCCTGAGCTTTTAAAAGAACTTCCACGCCTACTCTGCGCTCTAAAAAAATATGCTTAGATGCATCACTGGGAGCAAAAATCCGTGGAGCTTTTTCTCCTTCTCCCAACTTCTCAGGATAGTGTGGTGGAGGGGTGATTCTATAACGAGACATGTCAGGAGGGAAAACATGAAAATGCCGGCCAACCAAAACTTGGGCTAATGATTCTCCTACGCTATCGGTAGGAACATGCTCCTTTGCCTTAGGAGGCGTTGGTGAACTATAAACCGGAGGCTCATTGGATGAAGGTTCTAAAGAAGCAGCCATAAAACCCCTCACTCATATTTTCGTTATACCATTTTTTATTATATCGCATGTTAAATTAAAATCAATTAACTCAAGTTCAGTGACTGTCTCTAGTGCTTACGCAACCCTAAAATTGCCTAAGCATGCTTTAGGTGACATCCAAGATAATTATTTTTGAACCACTCCGTTGCAAATCCTCAACGCCTCCAATTTCTCTTTCCATTGCAGGATCTCTTCTTTTTTCATCCACTCTGGAAGTGCATGTTTATAACGGATCGAACAGTATCCTTCCTGATCCGAAATAAATGACCTGGTCACTGCATTGACTTTGAGCTGAAGATCGTCTTGCGGATAGGAATAGCAATAAATGATTTCATTAGGGGTCTTTTTGATGACCTGAAAGTCTATTTTCTCAATAGACTTTCTTTGTTCTGTATTTTTCTCTGCTTCAAACAATTGATCAATGGAACTGGCATCCCAATTTGGCATTACGAGTGTTTGCATAAATTCTGTTATATAAGAGGCCTGTGATTTTGGAATGTGACAAACTAATGTAGACCCATGATCAAGCATATAGGCATATGAGACTACCCAGTCATAAAATGCTGGTCCTAAATCTGAATGGTTCTTATCAGCTAAGGACAATCCATCAGAAATAGTGGCTGCTTCTTCTAAAGACACAATAGACACAGATTCTCTGAGTAATTTGATCTTTTCCTCCCTTTCATCAGAGCTCATCTCATTATTTCTACGAGTAAATCCGATACGGTGTAGATTTTTTTCACTTAAAAAAATATGTGCAATTTCGTGTTCGGTAATTCCTTTACATGGTTCATGTGAAATACACTCGTAAATAATATCATTCTTGTTTTTCTCGATGACTTTCCACGTAATCTTTTTGCTAGGATGTGCAGATAGATTTTCCTCTCGTATGCTATCCAATATATTCTCAAGAGGAATCGATTTTTTCTGATCAAAGCCTGATCTACCATAAAGCTGAATACAGATCATCTCGGACCAGTTATGGGACTGTTGATTTAAAGGAATGCACTCTACACTTCCCTTTTGTTCATTGACGCATCTGGAGATCTCTTTCCAATTTGCTAAGCTACCTTTAGGTAATTTTAGAACAATCGTTTCAGTAGGTGGATGATATACTTGGTTTGTACAGGCAGAATCTGCAATTTTTTGTGGATATGGATAAACGACATGTTTGAGAACATCATTCTTAAAAGTCATGATCACAAGGCCATATTTATATTGATCGCCATTTGCTAACACCATATCGGGAGGCCCTAGTCTTTCTTCAATCATTTTACGAGAATTTCCTATTTTATCTATCCCTCGTGAAGTAACATAGGCTTTATAAATACTATCAAAAGATTTCAGACCATGCTCATCTGGATATTTAGCTTTTAATCCTGTTCTGCTTTGTTTCCAAGCTTTGTCCCATTCTCCAGACGCTGCATATGCAGTAGCTAAATTCGTATGATTTCTTCCCATATCTGGATCCAATTCTACCGCCTTTTCTAAACTCGCCACAGCTTCTTCGTAATCGCCTTTTTCGAGGCACTCTGTTCCTTTGCTATAATTTAAAGAAGAAGAAATTGAATTGCAACTTGTTGCAATTATAATCATTAGTAAACAAAATACAACTTTCATATTTTTCCTATTTTTTTAAATTCCATTATACAGTTATTGATTCGTTCTATTTGTCGTTTTCTTAGCTTCAGTACCCCAAAAATAAGTGAGTTCGCGTGATTGTTTCGTAGCCACTCTTTCAATTTTTAAAACAGCCTTACCTCCTTTTTGTCCTGTAACAGCTGGTAGTAATAATTGGGTATCCGATATTCCACTTTTATTGACATGAACTGAATATGAAAGTCTTTCACCGCATGATATAGAGGTGAATTTCAACTGTTCACCTGGATCAAAGTTTTTTCCTTTAAGGCAAAACGTATCAAAATCCATCATTTGAATTACCAGGTAGGCGCCGTCTTCCCACGAGGTTTCTATGGGATTAGGGAATAAAGTCTCTGCGATATAGGAACCACCATCTTCCGAGACAAAAATAAAACTCACACCTTCTCCTTGCATAAAGCCTTGATGTACAAGTGGTAGGTTCAATTGTCCATTTTCACTAGCAGTATAGTAATCAACAAAAGAAATACTTTTATCCATGCGCACCCTATAGACAGAGAAGCGGGAATGAGGAGGGAAATTGTATCCTTCAATACGTGAGAAGGTCAGCGATTTTGCATTGCCGAAAAAATCATTTTCTTCAGGTGTTAGATCACTTTTGTCTTGAAATTCTTGGAAGCTTATTTTTCTGACAGTTAACTTCGTATCCTTTGAGATATTACCGCTATGTCCTTTTTGAATTGCTTCTTTAAGTAGTGATTGATCTATTTTCTCAATAGGACTTGAAGAGAGCATGGTAGAACAAGAACATAGACAGAAAAAAATTGAAGAACACAAAATCCACGTGATAGATTTTAGAAGATTCATATAACTCCGGTTTGATAGTTGAATAAATACTTAATTTTTTCACAACAATTCACACAAAATTTAAATGTAGAACTAACATAGTTGATACTCGCTATCACATGTGTATATAATTTCATAGATTTGAGTTGAGTCAACATCAATTATTTAGTATATTTCATAAATATAGTTTTTATTACTAGTTTCTATAAATTATTTTCATTAAAAATCCACAACTAATTGAAAAGCAAAAGATATATCTGATTTTAGTTTTCAAAGACAACCTGAAAGAATCATTTGATAATATGAGATTGAAGGATTTAAATTTTTTATAAGCAGAAACGGGTAAACAACAAAGATGGTTTTGATGAATTTCTATTCAAAAATGCTAAACGCTTGTGTAATAAAAGTACGTTGTTCTGAAGTGGAGAATATTTTCTAACGCTTATATCTGACATGCTATGTGGAATCGTACCATTCCCGAATGAATGGTACGACTGTGAAAACTTTTGATTACATTGGAGGAGGGCATTCCATTTCAGCGTACATTTCTCTTTTTGTACGGTCAACAATTCGTTGTTCAGCTTCCGCAGATAAGTTATCAGCGGTATGAGCTTTAAGAGAATATCCTGCTGTTGCTGAGCCTGCGGCGCATCCTGACACAATAGACAGCATGGCAAATGACATTGAAAAATAAATTAACTTTTTAACTAGATTCATAAGCACTCATTGTTAATGTTTTGTTTGATTGTTAATTGTCACGTGAAAATAACATACATATTTACGCTGTTTTTTATCCAGAACTTTTCATGGGTAAAATTTATTTAAGATCCAATTTTTTTGTTGCGCTATTTTTCCATCTATTGGCCCGCGAACATATTTTCTAAAGGTATTGGCATCCTTGTGACCGCTTTGCAATAGGGATGAGGCGCAATGGAACAGAGAAATGTTCTCATACCGATATTAGAGCCAGTGTCAATCCACGTTTCCAATATGCTGAGTTGTTTAAAAACATCGATCTATCCAATCATCAGAAAAGACAGATTTTCCTCAACGTTTGCGCACAAAGACTGTTGAATTGATCTTGACATCAGGATAGGGCACACTTTAAAATGACGCTTTAAAATGTGGCTATAACGAATATGCTCATGTATTAATCTAAATTATATAGCTTTAGGAGGTGTTTATGTGCGTTGCATATCTTTCTTGTCCATATTTTGATCCAAATCCTCTTGTTAAAGAAAAACGTCATACTATTGTTACTCGTGTGGCTTTTGAATTAATGAGCCAAGGGATTATGGTCTATTCGCCATTAACTCATAATTTACCTATTGATCATTTAGGAATTCATGGAACGTGGGCTACTTGGAAAGAATTTGATCATACGATGTTATCAAGATGTGATCGACTGATTGTATTAAAGCTACCAGGTTGGGAAAATTCCAAAGGAGTGGCGGCAGAAATTGCTCGTGCCAAAGAACTGGAGCTTCCTGTTGAATGGAGGGAAATTCATGAAGATAAATACAAATGTGTTTCAAATATTGCCTCATCGCCCTACAAAGGCATTCTCGAACGAATACAAGCTCTCAATTCTGAACGAGATTGGGATCAATTCCATTCTCCAAAAAACCTTGCAATGAATCTTGGTGTAGAGACAGGAGAGTTGATGGAACATTTTCGATGGTTGACTGAATCTCAGAGTTTTGTTAAATCCCCGCAAAAACTTAGTGAGATTCGAGATGAAATTGGTGATATTTTCTTAGTTTTATTGCACCTTTCACATGTTCTTGGAATAGAACTCAACCAAGCAGCCCATGATAAACTTTCCGAAATAGCTAAAAAATATCCCGTCGAACAAAGTAAAGGTCGCTGCAATAAATACACAGAAATAAATCATTGAAAATATGTCATTATAGCTTTAATCGAAAAAAGCACACTATTCTAAGGAATCTCCAAGCTCATGTATGCGAATTTCCAGTTGCTGGATGCGGACTTGCTGTTGCTGGGTGGTGGTTCCGAGATAATGGATATAAGAACGAACCGACTTGGGTAAGGAATCGAAAACTTCGTCAGAAGGAGTTGGAAAAGAAGGGGTCGCGTTTGTATTCATGCCGACAGAGTAAGATTACAACTTACTGTTTTTTTCTTCATCTACAATTTTTTGAAAAATAAACATGTTTTTTTCATTTATTACTTGATAAATTTCATTCAAAATATTTGCAATTTTGATATGATTCTCATTGCTAGATTTTTTTTCAAGGGTTAACTGCTCATGCCCCATATGATTTTTTTTTGTTATAAGATAATGTAGGTTATGTTCTGTTGGAGGTATTGAAATTGGTTTTTGGATTATCTCTATCCCTGCAGATGTTAATAAGGCGAACTTTTTCGGGTTATTTGTCATTAACTCAGCTTTATTGATTTTAAAGAGAGAGAAAATGTCTAGCACAATGTGATAATCTCTTAAGTCGTTGCAGTCTAATCCAAGTTCATTATAAGCCTTATCTGTAGGGATTTTTTCAACAGCATCCAAACGATAAGCTGCAGCTTTGGCAGTTAGTCCTGCATTTCTGCCTTCTTGCTCTAGGTAAATAATCATTCCAGAGCCATTTGATATAATAGCTCTTTTTGCCGCTATTAATTGGGGTCCAGGAGTGACTACTATTGCTCTTCCTCTGAAGGATGTATCTCCATACCCTTCTATATAGCTTTTGTCTCTTTTGTTCGCTTCTTTCAGTTGTTCATTGAGCGCTTTTAGTTTCGCAAAATTGTTTGATAGACTATCTAATGCAGAGAGGTTCAAAGGTATGATATTCTCGTCAGGAATCTCACTATCGGGATAAAACTTTAACATTCCTAAATCTCCGAGGGGTAAAACCATCCCACGGGAGGTGGATATCATCTGTATTGTTCCTTCTAATATTTGTTTAGCAGCAGTTTCAACATTTCTATATTTTCTTAGTACCTCTTCTGTTAAGCCTAACTCTTTCCACAATTCTTCTTCTTCTTTCAAATCGTGTTGTACTATTGCCAAAGAAGTCGGATTCGTATTAACAGGCATTCTTGGTTCAGTATTAGCAAAATTACGACCACTTATTTTGCCTAATTGTCCACTAATTATTGCCTGTGCGATGCCAGGCAGCTTATTAATACTTGGTTTTATGCCATTAAAAATATTTATCAGGTCTACTATCAATTCGTGCTTTACTCCGGAAGTTATCTTTTTAGTTTTCAACTCCAATATTTTTTCATTCAATTTTCCAAGGCCGTCACGAATCGGGGAAAATCGAGGATCTTTCAACAGTGTTTTAATATTATTATCAATCAAATTGAGAGCTTTACTCTTCCCTCCCTCATCTACGGCTGCTTTTGATTCGCCTAATTCTAATCCATTGATAAGATTTCTTATATTTAAATAATGTGCGTTAAAGTAATCTGACATTGGGGGTGAAAGTAAGCCAGACGAACTTGAGCTGCTTGATAGTGTTGCCATAGTTGCCTCCTTGAAAATTAACAAATGAAATAGATTTTTATGGGGTGCTGTGCAAATAATGCTCCGTTGTTTTGATTTCTATTTTCAACTTGGCTAAAGAGGTAAATTATGGCATCAGGCACATCAGGTAAAAGGAAATAAACAAGCCCTTCTCCAGTAATATTACGACATTGTTTTTTCTACTCAGACTTCCTTAGGCAATTCAAGGCTATCAGAATCCAATTCAGCAGATGTAAAGACGATCTCTCTGCCGATACGGTGTTCTAAATTATCATAGCTTTGCGTTAACTCATTCAAAAATCTTTCAAACTCTTCACGTTTTAAAGGATCTAATTTCTGAAGCGATAGTTGACTACTCAAGTATCTGACCATGGCCTGGATGCCATCTCCTGTATCCCCAGAACCGACTTCAGTGATGGCCGCTTCTCCATCAAGTATGCCCATAACTAACTTCCTGAATTGATCTCCCTCTTTTACTGGAATCCGCTCTTTGCGATTCTCAGGAGCGTCATCGGAACCTAAAACACTCGGAATAACCTTTCTGCCTAAAGAAAGAACTAGGTCTCCACCATGCATCGCCAATTGACCGAAATCTTGAGCCGTATATCTTTCAAGCAACCCAAATTTCTCAGGCTTCAAAAATATTCGTCCCTTACCTTTCATTGTTTGTACTAAAATATGCATCAATCCCCCAGGTAATGAGGCATCGTTAATATTTATACCAACAACCATCTCCTGAAGTCCCTTTAAATGTGTCGAAGAGCGGCCACATCCTACTCCCAGACTTAAGAAGAAGTCCCTAATCCGTCCTAGGGGATCGGGAAGAGTAAAGGCTCCATCTCTAAACCCTTGGGCCTTGACCATCGCTTTTGACAGAAGGAACCACACCAAAGCCACCTGACCTTGGCGAATTGCTACATCGGACTGAACATTCCATTCTTTGATGATTTCCTTAATCGGCAGCTTATTATTGCTCAGATCTCTATAAAGACGTTGTCCGTCAAGAATCCACTGCTTGATTCTAACCATATCTTTAGGGCCTCCATACATGGCCGTAAACCCTTCAATAGAACTAGCAGCTTCTTTATTCTCCCCTGACCCAGCATCTGTGCTCAGCATTCCCATTACTAATTTTTTAGAATTACCGGAATCATTAATTGGCGAGGGCGGCTCCTCTACTTTAAACATCTGACCTGCTACTTGTTTCGTACATAATGCGGGTAACATTGTTTTTTTTTCCGTAGGACTTTTTAACCTTTCTTCTATTTCACCTTCCGCATCTGGGACCAATTCTCGCAGATTAGAATTGCCTTCTAGTTCTTCTGTATTCAGAATAGCTGCGATCGCTTTTTGATAAGCTTTTAGTTGCAACTTTTGATCTTCAGCGTCTGGAAATGCTTGTTCAGTTCCCAAGGTATCAGATTGAATTTTGTGAATTCTCACTTGACACTGTCTATTCTCGCTGCTCACCTTCTTTTCAGTTTCTCTAATGACGATAGAATGTTGATGCCTTACTGGCAATCCGTCATGAACATTTTGCATCATTTGCGCCTCCAGTAGAAAGTTTTGTGTCACCATTATATATATTTATTATTTTGTTGCAATGAAATGATACTAGTACTCGGAAAGTCACTCTTACTAAGTCGTTAAGAAAGCTTAATCCAAGGATGGTTGGGGAAAATGCAGATGTTATTGGACATAAGCGAATGTATAAATTTATGGAAGACAAATTGGATCGGCGTTAGCCTGTTGTAGTAACTTGGGAGAGGGCAGGCGCAGTGGAACAGTAAGGGCGCTTAAGCCGGCTTTCTGTCCATTGCTCCCAAGACTCCAAATTGAAGCTTCATAATATGTTGGTCTCCACCATACAGAGTGCATACCCTTTATCCTTGTTGCATACTTGGCAAGCTATTACGTAAAATGATCACATACAATCGATTTTGAAGTCTATAATCCCTATTCTATAGCTATCAGCATATGCTTTATTTTCCTAAACTGACCTCTCTACAAAAAATTCCGCACTAAGTATGCATTTGCTAAGATAGTGCGAAATATTGAAGAAATGAAGGAGCTTGCAGAATTGACAATGCGAGTCTCCAGAAACGTAAAATCATCGAATACATTAAAGGGGTATGCATCCGATTGGGAAGACTTTGACACATGGTGCCGACAAAAAAGATTACTGTCATTACCTGCTACCCCTCAAGTTGTCGCCGCTTATTTATCGGATAGAGCAATGAATAGGTGGAACGGCCCTTCTGGTCGCTTGCGCAAAATGACTGATAAAGCTCCGTTATAGCTTCCAACATTACTTCATCGCATTTGGGGCATCAAATATAAGCATAAAGAATGAGGATATCAGCTTGATACTGAATGCAAGGAAATTGAAAATATTGTAAGTAGCCTTCGCCGGCAAAATACAGCAAAAGAAGAACGCAAAGACCCACTTCTTCTTTCAGATATTCGCTCTATGGTAGAACATCTTCTAAATACTATAACAGGAACCCGCAGTTCAAGGCGTTCCAGAACATCTCATTATGGCACAGGCAGGACATAAGAAAAGCGATACAACTAAGAAATACATTACAACTAAGAAATACATTTGTATAGCCAACAAATGGACAGACAATGCAGCCATAAAAATTGGATTATAAAAACTGCCGATACTGTCGTCAGTTTTTGGAGAAGTAATCGCAAAAAAGAAAGCAATACAGAAACATCACGATATAGTCATACTGTATTACAGTATTTCAGTGGTGTTAAAAACAGTCCGAAACATCAAATAAACGCGGTAATTTGAGAAATAAACGAATGTGGGAATTTCGTGTTTACATAAATGTATCTATTCGGATACAATATAGATTATAGAGGGAAGACATCGAATGTACGAAATAGACATCTACAAAACATCCAACGGAAAAGAGCCTTATGTTGAGTGGCTTGAAAACCTTGACAGAACTGTTCGAACAAGGATAAAGGCACGTCTTACAAGAATTCAAGAGACTAACAATCTTGGAACTCTCGAGCCTGTTGGAGATGGTATTTTTGAACTGAAATTTGATTTTGGGCCTGGATATAGAGTTTATTTTGGATTTAAAACCGATACTTTTTTGATTTTGCTCCTTGGTGGCAATAAAAAAGGACAGCAAAGAGACATTGACAAGGCAAAAGAATACTGGCGAGATCATCTTTCGCTAAAGAGAGGTAAAAAATGAGAAAATACAGAAAGTACCAAGAATATTTAATCGAAAGTCTCAAAGATCCTGAGGAGGCTTCAGCTTACTTAAAAGCATGTCTTGATGAAGCAGTCGAAACTAATGAATTCAGTATATTTCAATTAGCTTTGCGTAATGTTGTTGAAGCACAAGGCGGAATATCCGAAGTGTCTTCGAAAATGGATGTTGGACGAGAAAGTTTTTATAAAAGTCTGTCTCAAAAAGGGAAGCCTAGGTTTTCAACTATTATGCAAGCTCTTAAAAGTTGTGGAGTAGAAATGGATTTTCACCCTGCGCATGGCTAATTTTTTATGCTATAGAACATTGTTTCATTCTATTCTTTTGCCGAAATAAAAAAGCATATGTTCAAGTAAATAACCTTCCGTTTCTCCATTTTAGGAAAATTTGCTCATATCCGTAAAATACAGCTAAGCAAAGGAGTCTCAGATGTCGGCCTTGGACTCCTAAAATTAACACATCTACATACTTTTTCCTTATATTTCAATTACTTTATTACTGATTTAGGGTTAGCTCAGCTTGCTATAAACTGTCCAAGACATCAGACATTAGGTCTCACTTATTGCGGAACTATCACAGATACAGGATTGTCCATTCTAACTCTTGCACTAAGTGTCTGGGGATGTCCGAGGAGGTTATGCATATCTGCATAACTTTCCCAATAAAAGTTATGCATTTATGCAGAACCGTCCCAGACATGTAGTCAAAAACATGCTTGACAAAAATCAAAAGAAGATTTTATCTTGAACCATCCTGCGACGAAAGCTCGATGGTTTTACTGTCGAGCGTCTGATTCACTTCTTGAATGCACTAGGGCAAGAATTGACATCGTTGTAAGACCAAAGCCACGCAGCCGCAAACAAGCCATTATCAGTGTGTATTATGATACTGGTTGCGGTTATTCGCACTCTATACCAATAGCCGCAAAAGGCTGTTGAAGTCTATCCATGAAAAGCACTGCTGCTGAACGTCTTTCTACTGCCATAATTTCTTTGCAAACGCGCATCTACAACTTTTGTTAACAGGATAGTGAGTCAAATCTTAGGATGGGCATGGGGCGTCACATTTAGAAAATAGTTATCATTTTTTTATCCTATTTCTCAATTATGGATTCTGCTATCATCTTTTTTCCGGATTCGGCTCAAAGAGGGGTAAAACTCCCATTTGAGACTAACAAGAAAGACCTATGAGAAAAAAAAAGCCCACTTACTGTGGCCATCAAACACATGGAAAAAACGGGTAAACTACAACATTAATCTCGTTAAATCCTGTCCAATCAAAGCCATCCACCTCAGATAGAGTGGTCTTGAAAAATGCGTTTTAGTCGATTAATTTCTTCATGAGTAATTCACGGGCATCTGCATAAATTTCTTCTAGGGAGGAGGCATTAAATTCGGCATTGTTTTTGATTCCCATCGAAGTCAGCTTTGTTTTAATTATTCCAAGAAAAATCCCGCAGGAAATAAAAGTGTAAATCAGTAGGAGAAATGAAGCCATGCATAAGATTCCAACCGATTTATCTGATCTCCAAAATACCCATACAAAAGGTAGGGTAAGGACAAACGTCAATATAAGTACAACCCTAGTAATTTTGAAAAGCCTTATGAAACACCCACGGAGGGATGCCAGACTAATGTTTTTGATTTTTAGTGTGTCATCAGCATTTTTAATGAAATAACTCCAAACCAGATAAATTTGATACAGAATGGTATATGTCATTAAAATGAATAAAGAGCTTATAAATGTATCGATGAATCCGTACAGGATTGTGCAAAAGCATAAAATTGAAAAGAAACCCCATATGTAGTTCTTAAATGTTTTTGGCTTGTTCACGAAAAACATCATCAAAGGATGCATAAAACCTCTTCATTACATAAAGCCATATAAAACATTTGTATATGGCATTTTTCGTGGTCAATGTACAATATTAAGTATTATTTTAGCAACTGATGGTATATGTCATTAAAATGAATAAAGAGCTTATAAATGTATCGATGAATCCGTACAGGATTGTGCAAAAGCATAAAATTGAAAAGAAACCCCATATGTAGTTCTTAAATGTTTTTGGCTTGTTCACGAAAAACATCATCAAAGGATGCATAAAACCTCTTCATTACATAAAGCCATATAAAACATTTGTATATGGCATTTTTCGTGGTCAATGTACAATATTAAGTATTATTTTAGCAACTGGTAGATTGCCAAAAAGTTTAACATAACATTGGTTTGCGTTTAGCGAGTGAATGGCAGAAGCGCTCACTAGTGGCTGTAGTTTAGTTTGAGTAGATAGACTCACGCCATCTCTCATTTCGTGCGCTCCATAAGAAATGTTCTCATGGATTTCTTTAAATTCGTGGCTACCAAAAGAGCGAGAAATCCTCTCAGCCGTTTCGCCATCCATCTCGGAAAATATTATTTTTGTCGCACACAGTCCTATGATTGTTCGGCAGGCAGCTCTTCCGTAGATGTCTTCAATCTGTGCAGGCGATTGAATCGCGAGCAAGGCACAGCCTCCATATTTCCTGCTTTCTGCTAGAAGAGGCTCTAGCTCTTTTAACTTATTCAATGTCGGTAACTCATCTACAACAAACCAGAGGCGTCTGGAAAAATTGGGTTTTGTTCTTAACAAGCTGCGAGCTGCAATGGAAAACCAGCATGAGATCATTGGACTAAAAGCTGCTCTTTGTCCGGGATCACAACTTAAAAATAACCACGCATCGTCATCTTTTTTATCAGACATAACCCAGTCTCTAATTGAAAATGGGGTATCTGTATCGTTCAAATATTTTAAACATCTAAGGAAAGAAGAGGCGACAGACCTTACTGAGCCAGCTGTTTTTTCTGATGCCATATCTATGTGGGCAGAGGCTTCTGTTCCTTCTAAGAACCGACTAAGATGCAAAAGGTTTTCGAAAAGTATCCACTTAGTGAGGTCTGACGTTTTCTTAGAATGTTCCGTTTTCTGTAACAAAGCGCTAAACAGCGATCTTGCTGTAATACGCCAATAACTTTCTTGCTCGGAGTGGCTGTTTGGGATGAAATTTTCTGCAAGCGCTTCATAGTCAATCTGATTGCTACATTCCGCCCAAGGATGCCAGGGGACACTTTGTGGATCTGTAGGGTTAAGGAGGATGTCTTTTCCTGGCCTGAAATATCTCTCCCTGTATATGCCAGTGGTATCAATTACCACAGCTCGATGTCCCAACAATCTAATCTGCGTTAATATATGATGGATGCAGTTTGTTTTACCACTCCCTGTTCCGCCGGTGATTAAAATATGTTGCGTTTCTGTGTCCTTAACAAGCGGTAGGGGTCCTATTTTTATTTTTGAGGCTTTACCTTTTAGTGTAAGCAGGAGCCTTATTTTCCAGGCAGAAGCAATTTTCTGTCCAGAAACGTGCTTATTTTTTTTCCTCACGCGCCCTCTTAAGAAAAAAAACGCAAAACCAACAAGAAAACAGCAGATGAACACAGTCGCTGCTTTTAAGAGGTTTTTGATTGCTACATTCTTTAGGCCATCCATAAGAGGTTTAGTACGGATTATTAACTGACCGCAACTAATATCAGCCTCATTAGATCAAAGGTGTTGATGAGCCACCTTCCTCCAAAAGTCTTGTTTTACAGAGATTTTTTCGTTTAATGAAATGCAAAATAAAGCCTCTAGATTATACCATGCGGCCTGATAATAAACCACTGGTAGTTGAGCCATCAGATAAACGTATAACGAAATTGCAATCAGAATAGCTGCCTTAGTGTTTGTCAAAAACACCTGTTTAAACATTCTGACGCGATGTGTTGTGGTTTGCCCACCTTCTGTTATATCGTGAAAAATGCTCATTTTAATCCGCTTCTTTCAGCCAAAATGGCTTGCTCTTGATGTTGAACGAATTCTTATTTTCATTTTGATCGCTATATTGCGAATACTTATCGCTCCATAGAGATACAATGCTGCCTGCCTCGACACCTCCAGAAACAACGTTGCCTACAACCGAAACCGCATCATCGAGCACATGCCCAACCTTTCTTATTGCCAGCAACTTATTAGATTCATTAATGATAGGATTGCGTATCTCCTTTAAAGAGACGTCTAGGTTATGTTCTCGAAGCACTAGCTTATTCTCAATATCGTGATCGCCCTTCCTGTTATATAAGTGATCAAGCTCATCACGTTTTCTACTTACTTCTCCAGGCGTTAATTCTGCATCGTTATTGAATTTTGTGTACGCTTCACTGACCCTCTGTTTCTCATCGTCATAGTTGATGTTTGGCATTTCATTTTTAGCGCCATTGTACATATCTTCAAGGGGTGCAAAACCCTCAATGGAGGGCTCTCTTAGCAAGGATGGATGCATTTCTCGATTAAATTCAGCATACTTATTCAGCAACCATAC
Source organism: Chlamydiota bacterium (assembly GCA_013288825.1). Lineage (GTDB taxonomy): Bacteria > Chlamydiota > Chlamydiia > Chlamydiales > Parachlamydiaceae > JABDBC01. Next base: position 56,010 of record JABDBC010000003.1, on the reverse strand, counting down.
GCGCTCCTCATCTGAACCTGAATTCGTAACCCTCTCAAATTCGCTAAAACGCATTGCTCCCGTATCGTTTATCCATTTAGAAAATTCTTCTGTTTGCTTGTATGTCACATGTTGAGACGTATTTTCCAACCAAGCGGCATTCTCAGTAAGTTGATTGGTGGTGCTCAATGCAGCTCTATAAGCCTCCTGAGAGGATTTTACCATATCACACGACTCTGAATAGTCATGGGCAGTTCTTTTTGCTTCGTCTATTAAACTTGTAGCACCGCTGTTTTCGGCAAAATTTTGGATTTTCTGAAGGTGTGTTTTAAAATCACTACTCCTAACAGCATCCTGAGCAGCGCTTAATGCCTTCGTAGCATCATCACTGGTTGTACTGCTTAGAGAACCATTGGCAGCAAGATTGAACATGGGAAACCAATGAGGCAATCCATAACCGCCAGAAACTGAGGCGAGAGTTTCAAGGCTATCTCGGGTATTCATACCCATTGAACTACCGTATCTTTCAGCTATAGAAATAGCCTCGCTGGCATCTTTTTGAATACCAAACGAAGTTCCTTGCGAGGTACCACTGTTATAATTTTCAGACTTCGACAGGGTCTCTACTAAATTTGCCGTATTTCTAACATGAGAAGAAGCTGCTGTTGTGTATGCGGATTCCTTGGAGGCAGTCATTGCTTGTGATTGAGCGATAGCCGAAGACATGCTTGCAGAATTTGTCTCATCGTAAGCAAATCCCATTCCAAGGTCAGAGCGACCCTGAGAATGAATTTGATCATTATATCCAAACGTTGTGCTGTCAACTCCATTATTTGCCGTGATGACTTGTGATCTTAATGAAGGGGCACTGTTTGTTTGAAACGCGTTGTCGTTGTGGTGGGACATGTTTCCTGTGCTGACATTACCGAAAGAATAATTTCCCGAAGTTTCCTCTCCAGCTGCAATAGAGGCTGCACTTGTTAGAGGACTCATGATAGCGCTTGATAGGGATCCAACTGCGTTGATACCTCCATGCAAAAAGGTATATGTTATGAAAGGGACATTTGCAGATAAGTAACCTGCCATAGCTAGAACTTGGTCCTGGATATCTTGAATGCCTACATTAGTGTAAAAGCTCAATCCAATACCGGACAATGTTTGGACTTTAGCCTCAGCAACTAAAAGCATAATATAATTAATAATCACAAAAAATGGAGGCCACATTTGGATCCATATAACAAACCACATCCATCTGGATATAAACGTCAATCCACCTGGAAGTAAAGAAAAAGGCAAAATAAGTACAAAAGACCCATATATGACCCCTTCAACAGCGCTTCGAGTCCCTATAATTGTTTTAGCAGCCAAACTTCCTAGAGTGTTCATGTAGCTCTTCTGGTAGTTGTCAGCACGAATTTTTGCAAAGCTGCTACCATTAAACTCACTAGAAAGCATCTGCATCATCATTTGTTGGCCAAGAATATTTTCTTTGCTTGCATTTGCCATCCCTGTAAATGCTTGGAATGCAACAGGCAAGCCTTTCAGCATATCGGCCTTTTCATAATAAGCAACTTCACTTGAAAGTTTTTTTCTCATCTCAGTAATTGCTTCTTTACAGGTTTTGTACTCACATTTTACTTTCTGAGTCTGATTTGAAGTATCTGAGCTACAATATGGGATCATGCGTACATTGGATGTATTTGCCTCAAAAAAATCCCATAAGTCTGTAGATTTCTTTAAGCTGTTAATTGAATACCGGCCAAGTGCAATGTCATATAAAACACATTGTTTTGAAAAATTCCTTAAGTTCTTCTCAAGTTCAGCATCTGTGATTTTAAACAAGGTTAGATCTACCGCTGCTCCAGCACCGAAAATCATCCCTGTTTCTTCATAATCTGACAGTTTGTGTTCTCCTATAGAATCATTTGTTAAATGAAAGACACTTTCAAGTGAGCGTGTGATGTGATAACTGGCTGTACTAGTAAGCGCAGCAAAGCGGCCTAACAGTAGTGGTACGTTGTCAACTGTTCTTGAATTTGCTCGTATTAAAAGATCTTCAACCCTTACTGTTGTAGTAGGTACCATGAAAAATGTAGATATTATTAGTATCGGAAACAAATATTTGCTCAGAAGGGACTCCATAGATCCTGAAAACAATGCCTTACTGATGCCAAATGCTCCACAAATAAATGCGCAAAGCATTGCCAGTGGTCTAACAAAGTTATCAGTACCGTTGCTATTCATAATCATAGCAACAGCATTTAGTACACCTGCAATTTTTTCCCCATCACCATATGTGATCAGGGTTGCCGTAGCTAAAATATTTTCCATGCAAACCTATCTAATAATGAGTTCTGAAGAGAGTTGCTGTTCAATTTTTTCCACTAATTGCTCTAAATGCTGTCTTTGTAGAAGAATATCTCTGTTATGCAACTCATGTTGAGATACTTTTTTTTCTACAATGGACAGGTTTTTCAAATAAGAATCAATGTCGGAAGAGTAGAGTTCTGTGCCTCTCAGTTGTATGCAGCCTGTCCTGACAACTTCGATCGTTTCGCGAAGATATTGCATTAATAAATCCATTGCGACCAGCTCGGCAATTTGAGACAATTCCACAGGGCAATATCCTTGCTTATAAGCTGTTAGTGCATTGACGATTTGGTGGAGGGGCAATTGGGATTTTGCTAAAAATTCTTGTTCGTTCGTATCCAGTGTTTGGTCAGCGAATATTTTGTTTTGAATTACATTCAACTTTGACTCGATCTTGCCAATCCAAGAATTCTCCCTGGAAATCTCAGATACTACGTCCTTCACAATCAAGCACCTTTCCTTTTTTACATCTGATTTCGCATCACATACTAATGTCGAGACCATACCCCCATTTAAAAGTGCTTTTAGAAATGAATCATCATTGATTTTACTTGGGATAATGTCTCTGACGATGTTTCCATCTCTATCTTTTCTAACAATCACAGTCCCCATCAGACTCATGAAAATTTCTCTTTCATCCTCGTCACATCCTCCTTGGCGCTTAATAGCTTCCCAAGCTAAGTTAAACTCTTCTTTGAGCATGTCTGCATTTTGTTCTTCCATTTTTCGCATAGCATTCTCGTATTCGCTCTTAATCGCACATTGGTGTCTACCATTCACATAGTCCGTGACTTTACCTGATTTTCCTGCAACACTGCGGCAAATCTGTTGTTTAGCAAGCGTATCTCTCGGCCAAACAGAGCCAACCATTGCTGATGCCGTTTCACAGCTATTGATGTTAATTCCATTAATCGTATTAGCCCAAGTTTGCAGCTGTTTAACGACGTTTGTAAATTGAGGAGATAATGTTTCTGCGCCCAATAAAAACGCATACCCCATTGAGCCTGAAGCAATGCTTTTAAGCTGAGCTCCAATTTGCGGTCCACTAATGAAAGACATGCCACCGGCATAAAGGTCTATTCCTCCACAACCTGCATCAAACTTTGGAAGTGTAAGCGTTGCAACCTTGTCACTCGTTACTCTATTTCTTAAGGCCAAACCACCACCAGTTGCATACCCCGCTCGTTGACCTGTATACACATCGGCTGCTGTCACATTTCCAGAGGAACCAAGTTTATTGAAGAATTTGTTCAAGTTTTTTGTCAGCTTATTAGTTTCGCCAGCATAAAGCATTGGCAATGCGAAAATGGCAAAAATGACTATGAATGAAAATAGTCTCTTAATCATTTGATCTCTTATTAAATTGCATAAATATATTTTCCTCCACCTGGTCAAGGGACCGCATCCCAAAAGCCACAGGAACCACTTCCTCTGTTTCTGGATTAACAACGAATAACGCTGGAAAAACAGTGATGCCTAAGCTGTTTACAACACCAATATCGACGTGGTTATTTTTGACTTCGTTGATTAGAACGCCGTCAACTGAGATGCCTAAGACCTCAAATTGGTACTTTTCTTCCAACAACCTCACAACCACAGCAAAAGCATGAGACTGTAAATCGTTACCGTTATAGATGAAAAACAAACCGTTTTCCTTCGCGACATCCTCAATCAATTGCTCGGTCTGTTGTTGTTTCAGCTGCTTTTGAACATGCACACCATAAAAAGATACTGGGTTTTCACTTGCTGTTACGTCTAATTCCGGATGTTCAAGCAGGACCTTTGCCCAAATCGCAGCAAACTTTTCTGACAGCTCAGTAATCTTCTGATTCTCGATCATATAATCTCTGACATTCTCGATGGTCGGATCTAAAGTTGCTTTTGCTAATTTTTCATGCTGCATTTCTTGAAATTCTTTCAATTTGTCTGAAGCAGAAATAAGCGCTGTTTGCTTTTGGATGGTGTTTTCTTCTTTTTTCTTCTCCACATCCTCATACCAAGCCCATCCCTCTGCTTTTCGATTAACCCAGGCAGCATCTATGGATATCCAAGGAATTGCGAACAAAACAAATAAAAAGATAGCCCTAGGCATCCTGTGCCTCACTTTCATTAATATTTGTCTGACAATCAGCCGAGGACCCTTGGCAATTTTCACCAGCTAAAGACTTTGGATTCTCTTTGATTTTCACATTCAAGCGATCTTGAAAGTTCTGAAGACGCTCTTGTAGGTCATTAGGCATCTTCTTGGCATAATCTTCAGCAATCTCACTCAAATCTAATTTCGAAAAATCTAGCCTCGCTAGCTCATCTATAGAAAAGCCGCTGCAATCTGGGTGCTTAGCACTGCCCCAATCTTTATCTAATTGCTTTCGAGCTTTTTCGTTGACAATTCTTGCTAATTTCGTTTTAAAGCAGCAGTACACGTGTTTATCGGCAGATTTAATTCCTAGAGTTTCTTCAGGATAATGACCTACATAATAGCACACGCCTTGCTCACGCAATTCCGCAAGAGCTATTTCATCGAAGGTACACTTAGCTAATCCAGCCTTTTTAGCAAGACCAGAATGGGAAAAACAACAATCATACATGACTGCCGATGCAATGCTTTTTGAACATTTCATTTTCTTTGCATCGAAGATTTCAATTTTTTCCGCTGAGACCTGTCCAGCTTTCATCTCTCTTTCAATCTCTTCGAAAACAGATAATTTAGAGGTAATTTCAGGAAGCGAATTGTTCGGATTGTATTCCACCAACCAATCTTCTGAGCTCAAACAAGAAGCATCTGTAGATCCAGTTTGAAAGGTCTTGATTAGTTTTGTATAACACTTAAAAGACAGCTCCCACAGAAGACATCCATTTTCGCCTTCTTGTAAGCATCTTTTTTCGATTAGGTCGCAATTCTTAGATCTGAGCTTTGCACAATCTCCACGACTGTTGTGTTTACAGACAAGAGCGAGTCTTTCTGACCAACAAGACCTTTTCACAGGCTTACCATTGATTGTCTTTTCTGGTGTTGTATCTGTGCAGTCTTGCTTAAGTAGTGTACAATCTGGTGACAGAAGTAGAGACAACATTGACGGATCACTGTAGAGCCATTCATCATTTGCTTCTCTAGGGGGCTCTTGAGTATAATAATTTTCTATGTGCGAGCAATTACATTCTCCAGCATCATCCACATGAGTCAAGTGATACCAAACAACCATCTTAGAGGAGTGTTGATCTATCTTCTCGAAAACAACTGATTTTGTCGTTGGATTGTCCATAAGACACTTTTTAAATTTTTCAAGTTCACTTATCGCGGAGACAACATCAACCCCATCGATTCTCCACTCTTTTTTTTCTCTGTGGCCATTGCAAACTTTCTTTTGATGCTCTTCACGAATCGATTCAACGATATTTACTTGCAAATTCCTCTCAATAACTACAGGAAGCAGATCAACGGCTTCTTTACATTTAATGACCTGAAAATCCTTGGCTTCGTAAACATTTTCTAAACCTGGTTGGTTGTTGCTTAGGAGCTCATTCCCGCTATCCAAAAAGTGCTCATCGTTGCCAAAACCTCTATTTTCCTTTTGATTTCTCTGAACTTCTGCACACAAAATATGTTCCCTTACATCAGATTTCGGAGCCTGATTTGTAAGGACCATCTTCTTTGCTTGCTCAGCATCAAAACTTTCTTCTTCAGACGTAATATCATTCACATTGAAGTTTTCACTGGCTTCCTCAATGCTTGCTAAATGTTTTTTTCCGAATGCCTTTCCGTCCTTTAAAGCTTCTTGCATTACGTCGCCAAAACACCAACTACCTGCCAAGAACAAAATACAGCAAAAGAATGTTGTCCTCATGGCTTAGCCTGTATTAGTAGTGGTTGAACCGCATCTAAACAACACTGTGTTTTTGTCCAAATGATATAGACAAAATCTTCACCACCAACGGGGAATGACTTTCCAGAACCCCATAAGGCATCACTTTTACCTAAAGCATGACATTCGCCAGCAGTTTGTGCTGTTGGATATGCCATTTGAGTTTTATAGAGGCTCTTTTTAATGATAGGCATATACTTAGGCTCGCAAAAGTCTCCAGAATTATAACCCTTAGCTACACCTGTGCGATGATGTTTGGCCAAAAGTCTTTGTACAAGAAGCGAACTTGCCTGCACAGCTCCAACATGGTGCGCAACAGTGCCTGTAAAGGGATAGAGAGACCCTTCACAACCAGCGCACCAGAATAGGGAGTCTAATGGCTTGTTGACACTTGATGCCATACAGTCTGCTATACAGGCGATTTGCGCCAAAGGATTAGCGAAAATAGAGGCTTCAGAATTGATTATCATAGATAATTGTTCGTCGTTCCAAAGTGGATCGAATTCGCTCATATAAACCATGTCAAGCGAACCATTTTCTATGCACTGGAAATCCCCAAAAAGCCCAAGTATCGAAAATAGGGGATAAGTATACCAATGAACGTGATAAAAACTTGTCTGCGAAGGGCCATCGCCTATAATTCCAATGGAACCGCGATTTTTCATGTTTTCGCTTCCAACAGATGTGCCACCCATCGCGATGAGCTTGTAGGCATGCCTTGTCACTTCGATCATGTGTAGGGGCTCCCAAAACGTCAGCGGAATGCCAGCTTTAAGAGGAGCTCCTTTACAATAGCAAAATCTTGTGTCATACTTAGTTAAGTCTTTATGGTTAGGCGTTACATTGACCCCACTGACAGTAATAGGAAAAACACACTCCCAGCAAACATCTGTGAGTGGATTAACATAGCTTCCACCTAAAAGCGGAAGTGTTTGTTGTAGTAGAAGTGCTAATGTGGCTAAGATTTTATTCATCAGCCGACAGCTTTTGTTTAATCGGTTGAGTAATGGCAAGCTCTCCTTTCTCGGACAAGTAATTCATTGCAAACTCTAGAGAAATATTACCTGCTACCTTATCGAATTTTTTTCCATTCGCTACAACAAATGTCGGAACGCAGTCCACCCCAAACTCTCTAAATGACATCGGGTCTATTTGTATTTGAGCATCAACGCCATTCTTCTTTAACTTTGAAATTTTGGATGCTAGTTCATTGAAGCTATTTCCTGGGATCCCCCTCAAGACAAAGGTTCCGCCAACTTTAGATAGCTCTTTTGAAATGTTAATCCAGATATTCTCCGGAACAGAGAATGACATGAAAACCTTAACCATAGGTTCCTCTATTATGTGAATAACGCCTTCATGAAAACAATTTTTACATTTGCCTTTAGCAGTGGGGCTAGGATTCTCATTCTTGAAAAAGCTCAGATCGGTAGATTTTGGAACCTGGTTTTTCAATTGGTTTCGTAACCAGTCTACATCTTCTTCTCGGATGACATTTTCTTTAGAAGAGTTGATGGCATTTTTTATCTCAACATCCAAATCTGCAACAGAATTGCCATAAACAAAACCGACAGAGAGAATCTTAATCGCAAGGACAGCAATAAGCTTAGTCTTCATGGTATTCCTCTAGGAAAAACTCCTCGATCTTCAACTTTAAACCTTGCTGCGAAACCTTTGCTGGAACACCTTTGATCCTTAGCTTTTGGATCAGAACGCCAAACTGATCGAAATAGATGGGTCTTTGTTCTTGTTCTTCCAGTTCACTTGGATGGCCATCGACTAAAATCCACTTGGTTTTTTGTCCTTGTCCTCTCGCCCATGTAATCTGTTCGGTTTTTGTTGCATCGAAAAAAAGAAGATCTTGATCTAACGAATATTTGCTCAGAGGATTTACACTTGTGCCCTTTTTAACGATCACATTACCTTCGTTGTCTTCAATGTCTTCTCGTATGGTGACGGTAGGATCATAAAAATGGACGTCATTAACAAGCGCTGCACCTATTCCTACGGGCTTCGGATGTTTAAAAGACTCCTTAAATTCAACATCAGGGCATTCAGGAAACGATTTTATTGTGTTTTCTATGTGTTCTAATAAATCCATTTCTTCTATAGGAAACACGCAGCCTTGAAATCCAAGATCAGCTGAATAAGCAAACGAAGTTGCCAAGACAGCCAACGCGTATAGAAAGGACCTAAGAAAAGGAGTTTTCATGAGCGTTTCTCAAGAGCCTTATTAATTGCTTCCACAATCGTGAAGCCCTGTTTTTTAAAATCTGACAGCATCGAATACTCCTGTGGTTTAGTACTGTATAAGAGTTGCGAAAACCGGTCTAGATAGGATCTACAAATAGAATAGTTGCCATTTCCATCACAAATAGCCAATTCGCTATACAGGCCCTGTATTGTGGCTACAGACTCCAAAGATCTTTGTTTATGCGGCGTTAAATCAATCTTATTGCTTTCGCCTAACCGCTTTATAGAGCTTTGTTTTTGTGAAAAGATGCACATCCAATCGCTGTTGTTAAAAGCTGCCTCAGCACCAGCAGAAACAAAGAAATCATCTATATATTGTGTACCAGTCACGAGCGAACCATGATATTTCCTAAGCCGTCGCGCCAACGTCTCTATGAACATACCCGTTTGCCGTGCCCTTAATAGTTCCCAGGCCTCATCAATGCAAATATAAAAAGGTGTTTTTCGATCACCTAAAAACGCATGATTAGTGATTGCCATGATGAAAAGTTGTAAGACAACTGCTTGCAGGTCTTTTTTCTCGTTAAGCTCCTCAAGTTCGATCAAAACCATGGGATTTGTAAAATCAACGTTGTTTTTACCCTCAAAATATTTGCCGTGTACGCCATTTTTCGTGTATGGCGTTAACATGATACCTAGAGACCTGTCTCTTTGATCGACTTGATTTTTGAGCCATTCCGAAACATCTGTAATTGTTGCTTTACTTTTCTTCGCACTCCACACACTTTGAAGAGCTATTTCTATTGCAGAATTCTCATAACTAGATGTCCCTTCAACTGGTAATGCCATACAGGCGATTACGCTCTTTAAGTAGCTGAACGCTATATTTCTTTCTTCTTCATCTGTCTCAGAAATGTTGCTAAATGGATTTAGACAAATATTTGATGTGCTCGAAAACTGAATATGCTGTCCATCTAATGAATCACACATTTTTTCAAAACTTCTTCCAATATCAATGATAAAGACCTTCGCACCTATCCCAAGACCGCTTAAGAGAAGATCCTGCATAAATACAGATTTTCCAGAACCACTTTTACCAGATACAACCACATTGTAATTCCCAGACTTATTATCAAATGGATTCCAATTAACAATCTGCCCTCTGCGTCCAACTAATAACATCCCTGCTGAACTAGTCCCCATCCATTCACCTTGAAGGGGCACGAAATTCCCGCATTCTATAGACATTGTAGTCCTGAGCAACTTCAAGCGCTCAAAATCAAAGGAGTATTCAGACCATGTCATCGGTAAACATGAAAGGAAGATCGGCAAATGAAGATAGTCGTTTTCGACAATACAAAATTGATTGATCCTGAAAAGGCTTTTTAAAGCCTGCTCAGCCCCAGCCATTCTTCCTTTTCCTTTCGTCCAGATGCCACAAGAAAGCTGTGTTTTGACAAATTTTATACCTTCATTTTGGTTTTGTCTTACAAGATGGCCTTCTTTTAATTCTTCTTCTAGTTTCGGAATCATCCGTCGCAGGCTATATGACATACCCTGCTTCTCCACAAGCTGTGAGCGCTTCCAAAAATCATGCTCTACCTGAGAAGCCTTGGGACAAAAGACACCATAGTGAATATAGAAAGGATCGTTAATCCTGTAAGCATCTCTAAATACGTCACCGATTAGATTCTGCATCGCATTCAAAGACCAATGATCAGGAAAATCAACAACTCGAAAACTTTTAAATTCGATGTTCCCATTGTCTTTCCATTCCAAGCCATTTGTTTTAACAACTAATGAACCCCCAGCTTGAAATTGACTAGAGAGGGTTTGGTAAGGATTCCATTTCTTTTTTTCAATTTTTGGTTCATTTGAGAAATTAATCATTCCATTGACAGTATTTAAAAAATCACCAATACCCCACACAAATGAATAGGTTATCGCCTTCAATAGCTTGAGGATTTTCTCTCTCTTAACTACCAAACGTTCCATTTGGGAGATTTCACAATCTTTCTGAATTGGTGTTGAATAAGAAAAAATGAAACGGAAATTTTTACAGGAGAAGTTTTCACTGTTTTTCAGATTCTCCGTTCTCTTTTTAGCAATTTCCTTGTAAATCTCTTGATTGCCATCCCTAGACTTCTCCCAAGCATCTAATATGTCTCCAACCCTATGATCAGCCCATAAAAGACATTGGATAGAATCACATTCCTCTAGTATCTCCTGAAAAATGCTTGTAATTTCTTTCTGGGTTGCGTTATCAGCCCCCATGATAGGAAGACACTCAATTGTAAACCCAAGGCTTGTCCTATTTAAAAATATTGCACTTTCCTCATCAAAAGCCTCGTATGGCAAAACATCTGAAAAGGGATGCTTGTCGAAGACATCCTCTTTGGTTAATGCCGGATCTCTGACGGTTGTAAATCGACTAAGCAAGTTTTTTAACATTTTATAGCCTATTTCCCCTGTACTTCCACGTAAACTGACTTGCCTCTAATAGGTACTCCGTTCGGAGCCCGTCTATTGCAAATCCAAATTATTCGACCATTTCCATGCTGGCATCCACAATATTTGTCTTTGGGATGAGAACATGAGCAGCTTTTTTCTTCTGTTATAACAAGTACATCGGGCCCATCTACTGTCTCGACAATCATACTTTCAATTTCCGTAACAGAAGTGCATGGCATCCCACATGGGATCGGACAGTCGAACTGTCTTTTGTACATCGCGCAAGAACTCAGAAAAAAAGAACAAGCGATAATTAAACAAAGCCGCTTTAAACATAACTTAGAGACCATTTAAAACTCCCTCGATGAAATCTTTATCTGGAATTTCCTCAGAATATAATCGACCATTAACTTCAACTGCTGGTAGAGCCACAATTTCTTCTTCTTGTTTTAAAAATTTAAACGCAGCGTTAAAGGCAGTTGTTTGTGAGAGGTAACTTCGTTCACGTAAATTAGGGACTGGGTCTCCCAAAATTTCCATCGCCTTCTCCATTAAAATTGAAGAGAATTCCTGATCGTCGATATCTAACTCCTCCAGAATTGCTTCTAGAAAGATCTTTTTCTTTTCGTCAGATAGCCTCTCCAAGCATGCCATGGCTTGTACGGTTAACAGATCCATTGGAACAGGATGAAAGGTAAAAGAGATTTTTTTGCTCTCAATATACTGAGATTTGATGTCTTTAAACTCCCTCCTGAATAGCTCTACGCAGTGAGGACATTTGAAAGAAAAGTAAGAAGTGATTTTAATACCTGATGTCAGATCCCCGTAAGTCACTAAATAGGGCTCAGACAACTTCTCTAATCCAAATGCACTGCTTGCAAAAAGTAGGCATAGACCGTAAATGAGCACTTTCATTTCAAACCTATTTGTTATTTAACCTGATTTTTTTTAACGTTTCCTTTGCGTGGAAATCACCTGTAGATACACCTAAAGTAAATGTCACATCCACAATCCTTCCTGCATCAATCTCAATCACTGGCTGAATTTGCTCAGCTCTTTTAATATAATAGTCTGCAAGCATGTCAAGGCCGTTTGATGACCCGTTGACACCACCCTGGGCAGCTAGCTCAACTCCAAAATTATAATTGTTTTTCGAATCAAAATTTTTGCGACCACAGGCAGCTTGTAAAGATTGACTCACCCCAGATAGAAATCCACTGGCTGCGGCATTCACAACGGCCTTCGTAGACTTGTCCACAACCTCTCCCCTAACTCCGTATTTCCCATCCTCACCAGATACATATCCAGTGACACCAGTTTCCACAAAATCTCCGTTGCTTTGTACCTGAGTTAAACGCTCTAACCGCATGTAAACCCTTTCGTTTGATATATTCCCATAAGCGCTACCAATGATTATTCCTCCCTTAAGTTTCACATTCACGTGCTTTGGAAGATGAGCATTGTCTAAAATACGCAATTTAATGGGTGTCGGATCAGAGATTGTGTAGACGCCACAAACGGCATCTAATGATGAAACGAGTAAAGCCTTAACAGTTGTTCCAGCAGGAATCATTTCGTCAACATGATGAATTTTTTCTCTCGATGCAGGCATAACCATCTCCTGCAATGGTTGACGCAGAATAATGTCTTCTTGTTCAGTGCTCTGTTCAGTCTCTTCATAAACAAAAGGATTTTGGCTTGAATCTACGGTTTTCGCTTTCCCTTCTGAAATCTTCTGAAGTTCGCTTCTTAGATAGGCTACATCGTTCTGTAAGGTCATTTTCTCATTACTCAATTCAATTTCCGCCTTCTTGTTGTCCAAGATCACACTTTCAAGGTACTTAAATTTCTGCTCCATTAACTTATTAGAAGCGTCAAGCTTGTCCATCCAAATATCTTGTGGAGATACTTTATCAGTGGGCAGATCTACTTTAATTTTTCTGGTGTCGTTTGCTTTTTGTTCTGGCCCATCCACTCCCATGTAAGAGAAGGCAACAACACATAGAATCATACTCAATACAACAGCAATAAAGATTCGGTTTTGCTTCAATAAAGCTTTTGCTGATTCGTTCATTCGGCCCTCATATTGTAAGAAACAATCGCCATCGTTCTGCCTTTAGACTTAATTTTTCTTGTTCCTAGATAGACCCAGCGCGAATCACAACCTGCTAATTCTTTTTCTGTAATTTCCTGTGAGAAATGCGATTTATTTACGATTTGATAAACATATATGTCGTCTTTTGAGCTTCGTATCATTGAAACAGCCTCGACCCACAAACCTGCCCTCAATTCACTTATCTCGCGATCTATTTCACACAAATAATAACCTGTAGGCACCCCTCCGGCTAACAAGACATCGATGATCTGATCACTCGTCGCAATTTCTTCTCTTTCACTAACCACCTCAACTTCTTCCTCAATTAATATCGGCTCTATTAAAATAATTACCTCTGGAGAACGCTCTTCAAAGCTAATTTCAATGTCCTGAACGTGTCCTCCCTTCGTTACCACTGACAAGGCTGTTTCCTTGGGATTTTGTAGGAGTGAATATACAAAGGCTTGCCCGCTTTCTGGCTCCATAGTAATAGACAGCCCAGGATCTGCTGAAATCACTTTTCTAATTTCCCCAGCATCTACTACGATTCGATTGTGATGATTTGAAGAAAGTGTGCACTTAAGCGGCGTTGTTGTATCTATACAGTGAAAAACGGCTCCAAAAATGGATATAGGGATAGTCGAAATAGCCAAAAGAATATTAAAACATGTATATTTGTTCATTCTCATCAACCTAGTCTTTGTTTTTTGCTGTTACTTCATTTAGAAAAAGACCGCTTCCGTTATAGGTGAAGCTCAATAGATAAACAGCCTTGTCTGAAGACACTTGTTTATCGCCCACAAAATACTTGTGATCTCCAGTAATAAGCACTTCCATCTTTTCAGGATTTACAGTGATTTCCACTGGATAGAAGACATAGGAGGCATTTTGCTTCTTTAAAAGCGCTTCCTCTTCGATTAGCTTATGACGCAATGAAGGAGAGTAACCTGAGTCCGTGTGACGAAGGATTATGCTCCTCTGGTTAGCAGCAGAACTAGCGCTCTTAGTGAATAATAATTGACTTGTAAAAGATCCAAACTGCTCAAGATATGTTGGAGAAACGGAATTGCCATCGACCCAAAGCTCTTTTTCGATATGTGGGGGCACAATAATCACCCTTTCTGTTTTGAAGAAAAGGAATGCAGAAATAACAAGCAAAACAAGACTTAAAATCAAAGAAAGTAGGGCAAGCCAATTTCTCTGATTCACAGCCTGCTGATAACTCACCTCGAAATAACCACGATTCATCGAAAATAACCTCGTATATGAGAAGGAGCAAAAGATTTAAACAGACCTATCTTTTTCAATTTTCCTGTCGGAAGATACCAATAAAGAATGTGGTTGAGGATAAAACGAGGATGGTTTTTATAGAATTTACTGTAGATGTATTTTACAATAAATCCAGAGAACATCAAGCACCAACTACTGAGCAAAACACCAATAAAAAAGGGCAAGGCCATGAGCAAAAATTCATCGATATTCCAAAACAGTATTCTGGCAGGATTATCTAAAGATTTAAAAATGATATGCTGATGTTCGTCGCTCATTTTTTCTCCCTCTCGATCGATTAAAAAACTGTCTCAATGAACTTTGGCATAAACTTAACCAACATTACACCAGCTCCCCATCCCAATAAAGGCGTTAGCGTACTAGCTGTAAAAGCTCTAACAGCACAAACAACACCGCTTAAAGCACAAATCATGTTCATAGGTGTTCCATAAACGAATGATGTTATTTGATTTCCTTCTGCATTCAATGTCTTGCCATTTAGATCTGCCGCAGTTAAATCACAAGGCATTAACATATACACAGCTAAACAGGCACACGCATATGCTAAAACAGTCTTTCTATTCATTTAAAACCCTCCTAGGTTTTTCGTTGTCTATTTCCTATCACAGGTATTCTGACATGTTTTCATATCATATATTACGTTTTAAATTTAACACGTATATGTGTGTTTTATCATGTGCTGTAAATTGTGTCAATTTTAAAAATTCAATTTTATGTATCACATTATATATCAATGACTTATGTGATCTTAACTAATTAAATATAGAAATATTATGGAATGTAACAAGCTTAAAATCTATCTTGATACTTTCAAGATTAATATTTATATCTAACACCTACATTGTGTTTTGCAGAGTGTTTAATATTGTTTCTATTCAAGAAAATATGGTGCTCAGCCATTTCCAATTCCTAGATAATGATCAAATCATCCCGTAGCAATAGCTAAAATCCAATTGTCTCGATTTTCTATGTCTACATTTGAACGCTTTGAAAAATCACATATGATTTAGTATATCTGTGAAGGCTTTTAATAGCCTGAGGGTTCATCTAGAAAGTCTATTTATAAACAAAAGAAGATGTAAAAAAAAGCTCATTCTCATTTTTCTGTCAACAAGCCCTGTCAGATGCTCTTAGAGACCATAAAATGAAATCATTCTAAATAATTTAAATTTGCTTAACAAAAATGATAGAAATTTGTAAAATCTCCACCTTAACTGAGGTCATTTCACGCTTAAGTACGAATCTGGGCAATATTTACAAATGTTTCAAGAAAAAACAGGATCCATATATCAGCAAAGCCTTGCATTTTTCAGAAATAAATTGTTATATACTTGTTTGTAAGGATGATAGGAGTTCAAATTGAAAACATCAGACTCAGACCTTGAATATGACAACTTACCACCTGCATCTCAAAAATGTTATGTTTTTTCAATTGAAGAAAGCATGCACCAACGTATTGAGAAGCTCATTCGCTTACTAAACCACGTGGATGTCAAAAAACATACAAGGCAGCAATTTTTTACCGATGCTTTTATAGCAAAGATTGAAAGTGGCCATAAAATGACCCACCCTCAAAGCAAATTTAAAGAAAAGCGTCTTCGATTCGATGTCAATCATAGGATGTATGAAAAAATTGAAGAAGAAATCACAGGTATAAAAAAAATAAAAAAACGTTACTCCAAAAAAGAGTGGTTTTTAGAAGCTATCAGGGAGCAACTTGAGCGAGAAGAACGAAAAGCAATGGAACTCTACACTAAGGCTTCCGATAAGAAAATCGATCAGTAGCCATGGAGCCGAAATGAAAGTTTCTTTGGTTAATGATGGGCCAGTTACCTTGATGTTAGAGCGGTAAACCGATAACAAACGATGAATCGCTCTGAGCTTGCTTTTACTGACTTCCAAAAGGCAGCCACAATGGCTTTCCATCTTTCTGCTCAATTGAAGACACATTAGCAGCAATGAGAAATGAATATTTAATCAATGCGAGAAACCGCAATTCCTGCATTAGATTACCAGCACTTTCCGCTAAAAGTGGGAGTTGCTGTTAATCGAAACCCAAAGTTGTTCTGTAATAGCCGCTGGATTAGAATAATAAAATGATTGAGATAAAGGAGCAGTCTTTAAGCGAAAGACTGAAAAAACAGATTTATGAAGGCTTTAGCCGTCATGCAATAGCCATAACAGGTCATGATGAAAAGTTTGACGCTGTAGCCTTTGTGGCAAATGCCAAAAGAGATTCTTTTGCCGGAGCTATCGTCGTCGAACTTTTTTGGGGAGCTTTGCATGTGAAGTATGTTTATGTTGAAGAAGAATATAGAGGTCATGGAGTTGCCACCAAACTCATGCAACATGCATTAGCATATGGTCAAGACAATCGATGTCCTTTCGCGTTTGTAGAAACCATGAGTTTCCAAGCTCTGGGTTTCTATCTAAAAATGGGATTTGAATTGGAATTCACACGCTCAGGATATATGTATGAGACCTCTTTCCATTATCTAAGAAAAGAATTGCTTATTAGGAAATAAAGAAATGTGAACTCTCAATCGTCTATTGAAAAGTGTCATCATATATTATGCAAATCATCTATCTAAATGGACCTTCCAGCGTTGGTAAAACAACCTTAGCAAAATCTCTTCAAGATGTTCTTGAAAGGCCTTTTTTACATATAAGCTTTGATAAAGTGATCGGATGGATGCCTCAGAAAATGAACAATTGGGTAGGGGGCTATACATGCTCAGGCTTTAGTTGGAAAAGTCTGCACGACCAGGATGGAATCACTATGCAAGAACTGCGCATGGGCCCTTTTGCCAGCAAGATGCAGCATACATTCAGAGATGTAGTTAAAAATCTTGCGATATCTGGACACTGCATTATCGTTGATGATTTTGCCTTTGGACAAGAAAACATAGGTACTTGGAAAGAAGTTCTAAAAGACTTTCCCGTTCTTTGGATAAGGCTTAAAGCTCCATTGGAGGTCTTGGAAAAAAGAGAAAAGGAAAGAAATGGACGTATCTTAGGCTCTTCAAGGGCTCAGTATTTTCATTTGTATCACAACATGGAATTTGATATTGAATTCGATACCGATGCTGAATCTCTAAACACAATAACCAAAAAAATCCAAAAGAAGATAGATTATTAGATTTTTACTGGCAATTCAGAAAATAATACATTTTCGCCATCTAAGCTGAAAATTGATGATGATTTTTGAACATCCTCATACCAGTTAAGTTTTTCGCAATCATTATACAAAAGCGCGTACAAATAATCGGTTTCACAGTACAGAGTACCCCTTTTAATTTTTTCTTCTGAAGGAGGGGGAAATAGCCCTCTAAGCTCTCCCTCATATTTAAAGCCACATTTTTCGATAACACGAATGCTTGCTTGATTAGCAGAGGCGCTACCAACTTGCAAGCGTTTAACGCCAAGGCATTTAAACGAAGCCAAAGTAATGACTTGTGTGCAGAGAGTAGCTAAACCCTTATTGGTGTGTTTTTGAGAAATCCAATAACCTATTTCATAACAATCAGGGTTAAAGGAAAAGGCAGGCATTATACCAACAGCTCCAAGTAACTCACCTGTTAAAAGGTTAAAACATCCCCACTCAAATTCTATCCCTAAAAAATATTCACCATGTCGTTGTATAGTCCAACGAAGACACTCCTCAAAGTTCCAATCTTGTTCTGGCCATAACATATATTTATAAAGGGCTGGGAGAGTATCTTTAAGCACATCTTGAAATTTTCTAGCATCATCTGCTTCAAATGGTCTAAATAAAAGTTGCATTTCTCCTTTTTTATACTCAATTTTTTTAGGTGGCAAAGAGCGAGATATTAAAGGCATTTATTTCACTTTTTATTAATTATTTGAGTCAAATCAAAACTTGCCTCTAGGAGACAGCTTGAAAACGCATTAGACACTCTGATTCTAGCATTTTCTTCAGCACATTCTAACTGCTGTGTCATTTTTTAAATGGAAAGACATCCATGCTAACTATCTCTTATTTTCTATATTGAATTTGCCTCCCAAAGTTTTTTTAAACCATGCAGGGATCTGATCTGTTTTCATTTCCAGCACTTGTCCATCGGTGATTTCTGCTAACCAGATGTGTTCATGAGTCGAGTTATCAAAAATGTAAGAACGATTGGTGAATTGAACAGCCTGCATCAACAAATCAAGAGAGCGTTTGTAACGGCTTACAATCTTATCCTCCGGCACGGAATGTCCACCCATTCTTACCCGATAGCGGACACGCGAGATATTAATGGAAGGATCTTCGGTTGCTACATAATAGAGATAGGTTCGATAGCCTTTTGTTTGTGCCCTACGGAGCAACTCCACCTTATCTGGAAAGGACATTACAGTCTCAAAAGTAAAAGATTTTGAGCATTCAATGAGCTTGTTACGGACAAAATCGGCTGCAACTGAGGCAAAATAAGCATTGACTCCCACGTTATGGAAACTCAATTTCTCATCATTGAAACGCAGGCTATGCACATCGTCTAGCAAATCGGCTTTTTTTAGAAGCGGAGAATTAATAAAAAAATCTATTACTTCTTTTGCCGTCGTTGTTACTTGATAGCTTTGAAGATCAAGGAAACCAAAATCACGAATTTCCTTTTCGATCTCATCGGGGTTAATGTATATTCCAAGCAGTTCAGGACGGATGATGGATCTAAATGTGCTCTTACCCGAACCATTTGGGCCTGCGAACATACGAAGACGAGGGATTCCTTTATTCATTGAATTTCCAACCTCTGACCGCGGGTTACTGGCGTTGATGGAGGTAGACGTTTGATAAAACTTTGCTTCCCATCAGGAAATACCTCCACAAGATTCCCATTTTCACTTATAAGTACACTACTTCCAGATGCCAGGGCGGCCCAGTATGCCTGCTTGAATGCTACATCAGCGAGTTCTGGAATATGTTCTTCGAGAAAACACATAGCCTCTTCACTAAGTGTCATAGTTGACTCCTTGTCTTCATTTCTCTGAAATACGGTAGTATACCATAAGATGCAGTCCCTATGCAATGACGGTACTAAGCATAAGTTCGTAGATGAGACTTTGCACCATTAATTTAATTTTTCTGTCTGCTCTTCAGAGCTTTTTTCCAATAGTTGGAAAGCCTTGCTTAATAAAATAAAACTCTTTCATAACCTTACTAAGGAAACGGCTCGAAGTAAAACTATGAATGCCGAAGTAAAAGGGCTTCAAGAAGTCTTTGAAGAGATTGTATCGATATCATCAGACGATGGATTCACCTTTTCCTTTGAACGCATAGAGCCACTTTCTAAGCCGCATTTGGAATATCCTGGTTATCGAACAATTCTAAAAGCCACTTTTGCTAAGATGAAAGATAAAATCCATGTCGATCTCGTCGCAGCCTCGGTAAATGCCACCGTTAGGATCATAGAACACAGCATCTTCGTGAAAGATTTCATCGACCGTTGCGCGTCGACGCACGGGATCAATCTCACCGAACACGTCGTGGAGATTGCGAAGCAACAACGTCGATAAGGTTTGTGACATGGTTTTTCTCCGGTTGGTGTGAAGCCGTGCTTATTTTCTCCCTTAGAAGCTTTTTCAGGCATTCCTTCTGATGAGGAAAGCACTTTTGCATATATGCTTTGAATCATGGCAAAAGTCAATTTGATAACACTATTCTATAATCAAGGAGCACCGTTTAACTCCAATATTCCAGATCTCAGTGTTGATTACACCGAATTTTATGACTTTGCTCTGTACTTGTCATCTCCACAGTGAGGAAAGCTATTCAATTGTATGTAATTCAAGTACCCACTTGAAATTTATGGGTACTTATGTTACACGTTAGACTATGACTACTTCAAAATATGATGCTGCTATTCAAGTTTTTATAGAAACGCCAGTTTTCACGGCTTCTGAAGCTCGAGTTGCTGGCATTCCCTCCCGTATGCTTGCTCATTTTTGTAAAAAAGGCGTAATAGAACGAGTAACTCGTGGCGTTTACAAAGGTTCTCAAGCAAAGATAGAAATCGATTTTCAATGGGAAGATTTAGCTTTAATGGCGATGAGCATACCCAATGGGGTAATTTGCTTGATCTCAGCACTTTGTTATTACGGCCTTACAGATCAAATAATGAGGCAGTTTTGGATTGCAATTCCTCACGCTTTAAAAAGTCCTCAAAGACCTAAAACGCGAATCATTCGCATGCGAAATATTGAACTTGGGCAAACAGTAATTCAATTAGGAACAGCCCATCTTAAAATTTTTGATAAAGAAAGAACAGTGGTCGATTCCTTTCGGTATTTAAGCAAAGAAATTGCCATTAAGGCATTACAGGCTTACCTTCGTCAAACTGGTTCTGCTAAACCTGATCTAAATAAGCTTCTGAAATATGCTAAGACGCTTCGGGTCGATATTCATCCCTTCATTATGGCACTCACAACATGAACAATTCTTTAAAACAATCCATGAAACAACGACTTCGGTCGATTGCGAAGGAACGCGATCTTACTTTTGATGAAATTTGGCACAACTTGATTTTAGAGCGGTTCTTAGCCCGACTCTGTCAATCTAAGTATAAGGGTAACTTCATTCTTAAAGGGGGATCTCTTCTAGCTCGATACATACCATAGGACGTGAAACAAAGGATTTAGATTTCTTGGTTGATAAACTGCAAAATACAGAAGAGTTCGTGAGTAAAGCCTTCGATCACATTTGTAGTGTTCACCTCGAAGATGGATTTGAATTTGAAAAAGTAAAAATAGGCAAGCTTGCACATCCTCACATGGACTACACAGGCATTGAGGTGCTGCTTTTAGCAAAGCTGGGTGGACCACAAACTTATATTCAGATTGATCTAGGTTTTGGGGATATCGTAGAGGCTATTGACTATTCGATGGATTTAACATCAACATCGAAAGGTCCTCTTTTTGAAAGTAAAATTCAAGTTCGTTCGTATCCCAAAGAGTTTATTTTTGCAGAGAAGCTCGAGACAGTGGTTCATCGCGGCATGGGTAACACCAGAATGAAGGATTTTCATGACCTCCACTCTCTCATCTCTTTAAAGAAATGCTTAGATCCCGATTACACTCATAAGGTCGTGACAACAGTGTTTAATCATAGACAAACCCAGCTGAAATTACCTCTAAAGTATGATGTTGAATTTATAGAGATGTTGCAACCATTATGGCGCGAATATCAAAAGAATCTCTCAAGTAATCAAGTTGCGAATAAGCCTCCTGAATTAATCCAAGATGTAATTTCTTTCATTAATTCTTGGCTAAGTAATAATACGCAACTATGCACTTCTGAATAAAGAGATCGAATATGAAAAAATGGTTTATCGCAGATACTCACTTCTCACACACCAATATCATAAGATACGCAAGTCGTCCATATACAAATGTTGAAGAGATGGATAGAAATCTCATTGATAATTGGAATCAAAGCGTAGGTAAGGATGATCAAGTCTTCTTTCTTGGAGATTTCGGACTGGGAGATGTCGAACACCTTCACTCTATTTGCTCACAACTCAATGGTCAAAAGATTTGTATTCGCGGCAATCACGATCGAAATGCAAGCTGGATGACTCGGGTCGGATTCAATATTGTTCTGGAGTCAGCCTTTTTGAAAATTGGCCGTCATCTTGTTGAGCTTATTCATATTCCCTCCGAACAAGCTCCAACCCATTTTCAATTGCACGGTCATGTCCACGATAAAAGACCTAGAAAGATCATATCCAATCGACTCAACCTATGTGTTGAGGTTTGGGATTACAAACCTGTCTCTGAAAAAACTATTCTTAGTCTTTTGGATAAAGCATCTAAAAATGAAATCAGTTGTGAAGTACCTAAAGACGATCATTTAAGTTAAGTAAATCACCAAATCAATAATTCACGATTTGGTGACGTGTTTTTTTACGGTGTCACTTTTCTTGTGATCTGTTTGCTTCATGATCGAATACTCTGGCACACCATTCAAAATAGCAGTTGTAACAAATCCTGCGCGAAGACTATGTCCTCTATAGTTTGGAAAAGAAATGGTAAGTCCTTATTCACTTATATTTAGGAGTGGGTATGGAAATGCAGCAAGTTCTTTTTATCATCTTCTTTTCCTATACATATAAGTGCATATTAAGCATTGCTATGACACCTGTGTTCTATTTTACAGTCTCAAGCTTTAGGAATCGATCTTCTGTTTTCAAAAATAGTCTATTTTACAGCCACTGAAGTAGAGAAACCGGAGATTACTCAAATAATTGCCATACAGTGGCCCGCCCCTTCCCTTGTGGAAGTAATAATTTTCTACTCCGTAAAAGGGCAAGATCATATCGCAACGTGCGCTCAGGGATTGATTCAGAAAGAAGTTTAAAAATTTCGCGGAATGATAGTTGTAATCCAGGTTGAAAAAGAGATAATATGGTTTTCTGGCGTTCTAAAAGTTCATGTAGAACTTCTTGAGAAGGTTGTAGTTCTTTAGTTTGTGTTCGTTGATGAGGAGAAAATGTAACGCGAACTGCAGCGCCCAATTCCAGCCATTCTGGTGCTAAATAGTTGCCAAGTCTACAATCTTCCATACATCGTTTGTAGCCGCTTCCCCACACTTCCATAAGTTGTAATTCATGAAATACACGTGCAATCACACGATTGCGTACTCGACTTACCCCTGCCTTTAAGTCTTCCATAGTAAATCCAAATGGGAGCATTCCTGGATTTTGAACTTCTAAACGATTGTCAAAAATAGCAATTTGAATATGTGCGCCTTTAATTGAGTAATCATTATGGACCAAAGCGTTAATCAAAACTTCACGGATAGCCAAATGTGGATATTCCGGTATATCCTTACGTCGAATTCCCTCAATCTGAGCTGCTAGTCTTGTATTACGAGCTATGAATTTAGGGACAGATTCAACAGCATCTAAAATAGTCCCTTCTACTTCATAGCGATCCAGGATATTGGCCTTGTTGTCTCCTATAAATCTTCCGCAGCTTACTCGCGCATCTGGAAAGGATTGCTTTAATTCAGAAGGTCTACCAAACAAAATAAGTCCGCCTACTGAAGGAACTAAATTCCTTGCATGCGGAACTAAAATACCTAAAGATTGAAGTTTGTCTGTATTAATTTCTTTGCCTCGACTTTTGAAAATTTGTTCGATTTTTTCTAAGTCCAAGCTACCTTTTGTCAAATCCGGCAAAGGCTGTTGATCAAAAGAAAGAGATAAAACAGACCGTTGAAGTTCAGATATAAGCTCGGGTCCTGCTGGGCGGCTTGTCGATCCTAATCGAACATAGACACCTTTGGGCATGCCTTCCTTTTTAAGGTAAAAAGGACCTTTCCAATGTGCAACTTTTATTATTAAAAGATCTTTTCCTTCAAGAGTAGCCACTTCAAGTTCTGGAAGAAGAAATGGATGAATACTATCTGCAATTGCATTTGCAAGCCTTTCTTCCTCTTTGAAAACATTTTGCACACCAGTGATTATTCCTGGAGGAGAGCAACCAATAATGATGATTCCTCCTGCAGTATTTGCGAAAGCAATGATAGTTTTAAGAACAGGAAGTAAGGACGAAAGATCCCTTTTAAACTCCAAAGTCTTTGATTCTGGTTGTTTAATCAACATCTCAATTTCCATAATCCATCCTATTTTTTTCTTCTATTTTACCGAATCCGGCAAAATCCGGCAAGAATTTTTGCATGATTTTGCCGGATTAGAAAGTTAAGGTAAATGAATATGAACTATGAAGCGAGAGTCGGTGCACTGGCGGTGCAGCAATCTGCATATTACACCATCAAAATCCAATAAATTCCAATAGCATTTTGATCGCGGTTGGATGGTGTTGCGTAATAGACGGCTACCCTACCGCCCTTATAACCCGCTGTCTGATGTAATCATAGCCCCAGCTTAGTTGCAGCATTATCCTTCCATTTTAGAGTTTCACGAATATATTTCTTAACGGTATCACTTTTCTTGTGATCTGTTTGCTTCATGATCGAATATTCTGGCACACCATTCAAAATAGCCGTTGTAACAAATCCTGCCCGCAAGCTATGTCCTCCATAGTTTGGAACAGAAATAGTCGGGTCCATTTTTTTTAAATCCAAAGCGTCTATTAACGTTTGCTTAAGGTAATCATTCCGCTTGATAATCAGCACAACGCTTTTGTCAAATAGTCCTGTCCTTGTTTATTGCACGAAAAATAGAACCCTGGCTAATACTAGAAGCTTGCAGCCATTCTTGTAATGCCCTCACAGGACATGTAGCATGGTTAGACCCATACGGTATTGGGACTTGCCTAGAACCCGTTTTGGACCATGGTAAGAACGCCAAGATGCCTTCCTTACAGAATGTCAGGTCTTCTATACATATCTTAACAATTTCAGAACGTCTAAAAGCACCTGAGAAGCCAGCACAATCACGCAAACCTGTGTATGTTTAGTAGAGTTTCCACCATCGCACGGACCTCTTCAATACAAAGACTGCATCTCAATTAGCTATGAAACCGGACATTTTTATGTTTTGACAAATATAAATTATTTGCTTTAGCATGTGTTGGTCCTTCACGAAGAAAACCCATGAGGGATCATTCCTATTGCATTGCAGAGTAGCATTCTGAGATAGTCGATCAAACTGTTATTGGATCGACTCAGAGAGGTTTTCAAAACAACAATAAAAAAATGGAGTGAATTATGAGCAATATTAATCCAATACACCGTGAAACACCGGTTGGTATATCAAATCAGGAGGTTGCAGATCCATTTGCGATGGATATTCGTCAATTTAGATCTACTGCTGAAGGACCTTTAGTGAATGAAGCCACTCCGACTACCACTATAACTATAATAGGCATAGGTGTAGCAGCAACTGCTTCTCTTCTAAAAGTTGCTAGCGTAATTGCAGCATGTTAAAAACTACTGTAGCTTGAGTCTTATTCTGTTAAAAAGATACCCTGCAGCTTCCTGCAGGGTATTCTAAAGTAGGAAGTTTTATCAATGACCAATACTAAAATGCTAATTGGCATGACCGGCTCGTTTGGCATGTTAAGCATGCCTGCGTATCTGCAACATTTTCGGAATATTTTTTCTTCTATTAAAGTAATAATGACTGAATCAGCCAAAGAATTTATTCCTGAAGAGTCCCTATCGTTGATCGTCGGCCCCATTTACAGTCGCCTGTTTCCATTATCTTCTACTCCAAAAGAGTTTTGTCATGTACAGCTAGCGCGATGGGCAGATCTTTTTATCGTACTACCTGCTACAGCAAACATCCTAGCAGAAGCTGCGCATGGAACGAGTAGCTCACTTTTATCAAGTACTATTTTATGCTATCAAAAGCCTATTATTTTCGTTCCCAGCATGAATAAGGCAATGTGGGATCATCCTGCAACACAGCGGAATATTTCAATCCTTAAAGAATATGGGCATAAAATCATTGCGCCTAAGCAACAAATGGGATTTGAGTATGCCTCAGGAGCCGTTGTAGAAGGCAAATACGCACCGCCTCTGGACGAAATCTTGCAATTCATTCGAGAAGAGATAAACGAAAGCGAAGCGATCTTTGATGAAAATTGGTTACATACCCCCTAGGAATTTCTTGTGACACATCCACTATTCATTTGTGAAAGTATTGCTGAAAGACTGCAAGATCCAAAAAATGTACAGAAGATTGCTGAGACTTCAATGAGTCGAATAGAGGGACCAAGTAGTCAGTGGCAAAGTTACTCTTTTGCACATGGATTTGCTGGAATTGCTTTTTTCTATTCTGCAATGGATAAAGCCTACCCAGGTAATAATTGGGGAAAAATTGCTCAAAAATACATCCTAGAAGCCTTAGATCACTTCAAAGAGCATAAATCTGTGAATGGCTCATTATTTGGTGGACTTGCAGGGATCAGTTTAGGGATGTCGTCCATTCAAAATGGTTCAGACCATTTTCATAAATTTCATGAAGGAATTGATGATTGGCTCATAGAGGATGTTACACGATCAATTTTAAGTATAATCCCAAGGTTTTTATCAAGGGATACTCTCATTCCTCCTTTTTTTTATGGCTATGCTTCAGGTCTTAGCGGGATTATCAGCTATCTTTTGACGAGAAAAGATCATCCATATTTACAACAGCTTGCCAAGACTTGTGTGAACGACCTTGCAAAATTAATGCTCACGAAAAAGATTGTAGGACAATCCGAAGTCGAAGCCTGGTATTACACTAACGATTTGCTTGCACCGATATATCATACTCCTGACTTTGAAAGAGGATATAACTCCTCAATGGCTTATGGAGTCACAGGATGTTTGACAGCCTTATCTTCAGCTGCGACCGAAGGCATTCGTTCTGATAGTATTTTTAGGGCCATTGAGCACATTGCCTTTTGGCTCAAAGAAACCTATCAGTATGTATTCGGAAATTGTTATTGGAACTCCATTATTTCCACTGAAAGAAAGATCGATGCACTTCCTGCTCACCATGAAGGATTCCAGAATACTTGGATCTTGGGATGGCCATCAGTGGCAAAAAGCCTATTCTTGGCGAGCAAGGCTCTCAAAAATGAAGTTCTTTTCCAATTTTCTCAAGATCTCTGTGCAAAATTTATCGAAAAGGAGCCTGTCTTCTTTTTGGGAGGATCCTCATTTTACTTTGGGATAGCTGGGTTCATTTCGACCCTATATCCAATCGCCAAGGAAACCAATAACCAACCTCTGCTGCAAACAATACGAAAATTAACTACACATTGCAGTCGCCTGTTTGATCCAAATGTTGCTTTTTGTTTTCCTCAATTTAACATAAATGCAGACGCAGCACCGTTTCCAGTTGACTGTCCAACTCTGTTGGGGGGAGCAGCGGGAATCGGGCTCTCTTTACTTGTTGCTGAGGATAAGCATGATCCACTTGTAATCACTTAAGGGCTGTCATTGCCATTCCTAAGTTTACATAGCCACTTTATTCGGAGATTTTTTTATGAAAGTCGCACACACATACAAGTCAGCAGATTTTTTTATGGCTCGTTATGCTAATCTCCCTTTCAAGTCATTGGAAATTTTGGATCTAGAAAGTATTGAGGAGCTAATCCGTTTTTATCAAAATAATCCCTTCTTCCAGGAAGCCATCGCCACAGCCAGCTTTGATCTTCATCAAGTCCTGAAAAAATGGGAAAGAATTCCTGATAAAATCCCTTTTTACCTAAGCCTTTCCAAATATCTCATACGGATGAGTTCTCGGGCGACCCCTTTTGGTCTTTTTTCTTCTGTAGGCTGGGGAAAGTTTGGGGAAAAAACAGAGATGCCATTTGATGTCGAATTTCTGAAAAAAAAGGTTTCTCTAGGTTCAGAATGCGTTAGAGAACTTATAGAGGTGATTCATAAAGATATTGAAGCTGTAAGACGGTTAAGGGTAAGACTTAATACGCAGTTGATCTATAGAAATGACAGAGTATTTCTAAACAATGATCATCCAAGTTTCCAAGAAGATTATACTTCCATCAAAATTACATCAGCATATGAAGAAGTGCGTCGTTTGGCACAAACTCCTATTGAATATCTTGAGCTCGAAGAACAAATGGTGTCCTGTTTTTCTGTTGGTCAGAAAGAGAAAGTTCAAAATTATCTATGGGAATTATTCCAGAGAAATTATCTGACTTCTCAGCTTGTGAATCCATCAATTCTTTCTTCTTTTCCAGAAGCCTTTCATGACATTTTGGAAAGAGTTGGTCACCTGGATGAAGTTAAGAAGTTAGAAGTAATTCTAAGAGACATTCAAGAATATGAGAGCTCTCGATTGGGAGAGAAAATCGAGCTTCTGGAAAAAATCACACATGAACTGAAAGTATGGAAAAAAGAGATAAAAAATCCTCTCAGAGTGGATCATTACTATGATTCAAAACAAATCATATTGCACAATAATGTACAGAGAGCTGTTGAAAAGGCAATTCATGTATTAACAAGAGTTTCGTTTACACAAGAAAAGCCTAACGTCTTAACAATTTTTTACAGGTTCTTTCTAGAAAAATATGGTACTGAACGCTTGGTTCCATTTTCTGAAATTGCCCAAACACAACGCGTTTTTGATCTAGTAACAGGAAAAGAAGGCGCAGAAGAACAAAGGGAAATAAACCCACTTGAGCATTTCCTAGCTCTCCACTCACAACATGAGCAAATTAATATTGCCCCTTATGTTGATTCTCTTCCCCCTCTAACATTACAAGAACAGCAAACGCTCCCTCCATCACAGGAGCTATTTTTCGAAATCGAAGCTAAGGACTATGAGGAGATAGAACAAAACCGTTTTACATTGCTCATACGAGGGTTATCGCATCAAGCAGGAGGGATGTTTGGAAGATTTCTGAACTTTTGGGATAAAGAAAAAACAAATGAAATTTCTAATTTCGTTAAAGAAGAGGAGAAATTATTCCCCCACCTAATCATTCTGGAGCCCTCGTTTGTCCCAGATAAAAGCAAGGTTGGGAATATTTCTGTAGGAATACAATTACGTCCGATCCAGCTGCCAATGCATTATCAAGAGGAAAAAGCAAATGTGGTAAGTCTGGATGATATCTATGTTGGAGCAGATCATCACAAGATTTATCTCTTTTCGAAAAAATTAAATAAAGAAATCATCATCACACCAAACGTGATGACAAATCCTATTTATATGCCATTTCCACTAAGGGTATTGTTGTTTTTATCACAATACCAGATGAACAGATTCACAAGATCTAGTTGGAGCTCTCTTAAAAAAGGGGTCTACTCACCAAGGATAGTCTATGAAAACATTGTCTTGGCACCAGCGGAATGGCGTTTCAGTTATCCGCTATTATATATTGATCAGGCAATTACCAAGGAAAAGTTGAGCTTAGTTGTAAAGGATGCCTTTAAAAAATATCGGGTCCCTTCAACAGTTCTACTAGTTCAAGGTGATAATCACTTACAGCTTCATTGGAATCGTGAGTTACATTTTGATGTAATTCTCAAAGAATTTATAAAGACAAAAGAAATTACGCTCCAGGAGCAAAGAGATAAAAAAGAGAATTTGTTTGTCAGCGCAGGGGCTGGAGAACGGCATGTCTGCGAGTTTGTTGTACCAGTCGTCAAAGATCCTTCGATTGTTGCAAATGAGACCAAAAAATTCTATCCCAGGACAGATCAATTTCCTGTGTCTGAACGGTTCTTTTTTCCTGGAGGTGACTGGTGGTATGCAAAAATATTTCTATCATCTAATGATGCCGATCTTTTTCTTAGCCGATTTCTTCTTCCTCATATGGAATATGTTATGAAGCAATTTCACAATCCTCGATGGTTCTACATTCGATATAATGAAGGAGGATTTCATATACGTTTGAGAATTTGTGCTGATACAGAACAAATCAAACAGGAGATGATTCCAGAGCTTAATCGTTGGCTTGCTTCTTTAACTGGAAAGGGAGAAATAGAAGACTTTAGCATATGTTCTTATAAACCTGAAATAGAGCGTTATGGGGGACCCGAGTGTATCAAATTAGCGGAAGATGTTTTCTGTGCCGATAGTGGATCTATATTAAAAATCTTGGCACGAAAAGACTCGTCACTACCACTCCACCTAATAGCCAGCATGGGAATTATCAATATTTTGCATCGTTTTTTTCCCGATACAAAAAATATACTCACGACCATGGCTTCAAGCAAGGATCAGGCACACCTTTTAGATGGAATCAGACCCTTTAGCAAAATAGGGATGAAATTTACAAAAGCAATTCTTGTGAATGATGAAAGCGACACGCAAGATCCCCTTTTACAATTTCTTAAAAAGTGCTATTCCCATACTCATGCCACATTTGATCTCTTGGCAAAGACAATCGCAAAAGTGGAATCTAGTGGAGAAGCTTGGAATCCTCTTCCACAAATCGTCGACAGCCTCATTCATATGCATTGCAATCGATTATTAGGAACCTCATCTCAGCTAGAGCAAAAAGCTCGTGTAGCTGCGTTGTACTTTTTGGAAAAAATGACATTTCAACCCCATGGTGTAATGGCTTGAATGAGACGATCAGAAGAAATTGCCTTTTAGTTGCACAAAAACTAAAAAACCCTCAGGAAGTAGCACAGATAGCCTTAAGAGATGAAAACATCTTTATGGAAGAGATATCTCCATGGGATCCACTATCGCTTGATTATGGATACCCTGGTCTAATTGTGTTTTTTGCCGAAATGGATACCCATGTTCCAAACGAAGGATGGCGTGAGGTATATCAATCTCTGATGAATGATCTTGAAACCATTGTGAAAGAAATCGAACCTACAGATTTCTCATTATTCGGTGGGTTTACCGGAGTCTGTTTTGCGACACAACTCATCGCTCAAAAAGATCCTTCGTATTCTAAATTGGATGATATCTATCGTTTTAAGCTGATGCAATATCTAGAAGGAGAATTTCTAAGTCTTATAGAGAGCGAAGAAGAAATTGGACGAACCTTACTTCCCTCTGAACATGATGCTATCGAAGGGCTGCCTTGTTTCGTTTTCTATTTACTTGCCTATCAAGACAATTCTGACGTTCGAGAACTACTTGAACGCATGCTTTATCAGCTTGTAAGAGTTGCAAAAGACATTTCTGTTGAAAACTGTAAAATTCCCGGATGGTATGTTAATTTACATGACTCTCGCATTAGACAAGCCGTTCCAAAACATATTGTCGAAGATTTGCTAAAAAATTATCCAAACGGCTTTTTCGAAACGGGACTAGCTCACGGAATCTCTGGATGCCTTGCTGCACTTGCAAAAGCATTGTCTTGCCAAGTAGAAGTGGAAGGGCAGCGAGAAGCGATGTATAAAATAATACGATGGCTGCAACAATCTCAAGAAGAGGTTGAAGGTCTTGGTAATCTTTGGACAAAAAGGCTCGGATTAAATCTTAAAAACCCAAATTTTGTAGAGGTTCGATCTACTGATTATTTTGATGGGTGGGCTCACGGGGCTCCAGGGATTCTTAATTCTCTATTGCTCGCCGCATGTGCTTTAAAAGATCATGCACTCGTCAAGGAGTGTAAAGAAGGTTTGTTCAAGATGATGCAGCGGATTCGCAACCATCATACCAGTAGAGGCTTGCCTTTTTGTTACGGGCTCGCAGGCGTTCTAACAATTGTACACAATGCTGGGGTGCTTTTAGGAAATGAATCCTTATTGGAAAGCGCAAGAGAAATCTCAGAAATAATTCTAAAAGAATCGAGGGAAGAAGCTGCATTTGGCTTTAAGTCTATAGCTCCGTCAAATCGGTATGAAGAAATCTTACTTATCGATAACCCAGGACTGCTAACTGGTTCAGCCGGGATCACTCTGAGTTTGCTTTTTTCAATTTCCAAAAGGCAACCACGGTGGCTTTCGATCTTTCTACTCAATTAAATCATATGCAACACTCATATCTAGAAATTTAATATTTGAATTGTTAAACTTGAATTAAAATGTTTAAATGTTAGTGGTTTTAATGCGGTATTCGTGTAAATTTGTCATGGCATTATAATCTCAAAAACTTAAAATATTTCATGAGCAAATTAAAGAAAGTTAATAAATATATTGTTCAGTCATTAATGACATTTTATTGTATTGTTTCGTCTATCTTTTTGTGTAAACTAGTAATTTTTTTTAATTACACGAGTCAGAAACTTACGAAATCTTTGAACGACCCTCTGTAAAACCGCTGCCTTATGTCAGAGCCCCAGTTTAGTTGCAGCGTTATCCTTCCATTTTAGAGTTTCACGTATGTATTTTTTAACAGTGTCACTTTTCTTGTGATCTGTTTGCTTCATGATCGAATACTCTGGCACACCATTCAAAATAGCCGTTGTAACAAATCCTGCCCGCAGGCTATGTCCTCCATAGTTTGGAACAGAAATGGTCGGATCCATTTTTTTTAAGTCCAAAGCATCAATTAGCATCCGCTTAAGGTAATCATTCCGCTTAATAATCAGCACAACGCTTTTATCTGATAGTCCCGTAGCTCGAATATGCCCATGCTTGTTGATTGCACGAAAAACAGCCCCTTGGGTAATACAAGAAGCTTGTATCCATTCTTGTAATGCTCTCACAGGACATGTCGCATGGCTAGATCCATATGGTATTGGGACTTTCCTAGAACCCGTTTTGGACCATGGTAAGAACACCAAGATGCCTTCCTTACAGAATGTCAGGTCTTCTATACATATCTTAACAATTTCAGAACGTCTAAAAGCACCTGAGAAGCCAATTAGCAATAAAGCACGGTCACGCATACCAGTGAGCGTATTTGGTAGAGATTCCACCATCGCACGGATCTCTTCAATACAAAGAGGGTCCTTTCTTATTTCAACGATGCGATGAGGCTGTTTTTCGCTAAACACTCGCTTTATGCCGCTTAAGGTTTTTTCTATCGCTGGATGCTTGCGCTTGAATGGCATTCCCTGATAGTGATGCATTTTGCTAATCGTTGTAAGTCTTCTCAATAAGCTCGACCATTTCAATGGTCTTTTCTCTTTCATTTGCCGATTTTGTCCAGAAATACCCCACCATGTATTTGTAGCCCTATCCTCTAAATAATCTGCAACTTTTTTTGGGTCCGCTGGAAGGTATCGACAGTTGTTTTGATTACACCATAGGCAAAAATCTTCCCAATCTGACAGATATGCATTAACTGTGTTTGCAGCCTTAGCGTGAGCGGTAAATGAATTTTCATAATGTGGTGAATCAAATTGGTTGTCGCTTGGAACATTCGTGGTAACGACCGATAACTTGTTTTCCATTTGGTTCTTTCCTTTAACTTCCGATAACGTTCACTTATCGGAACTTATAAATATCATATAAAATTTGTGAAATCAAGAAAAATTTGTAAATGACATTAGCTGTATCAGCAATCACGAAAATCTGTAACTGCTCGAAAACCTTTGGCAAAGGCCCGCCATATATGCTTTAAAATGGAATGGGTGATCGGTTTGAGTGGAATACGCAATATAGCTATAACACAGACCTTTAAGCTGGATCGAGCTAATATGTCTGACTGGATGTTCGCTGAGACACATGGTCTGGGATTATCTCCAGGAGGTAGTTGTGTTCAAGATTAGTGATACAACTACAATAGTCATTGTGAGTCATTCATTAATTGATTGGGAATGATAACGGGAGAATGTGGCGGATGTCATCGCATAACTATCTGGATTTCTGGACACCTGGTTTCCCACCAATACTATTTATATTTTTTCTGGATATCCAT
Organism: Chlamydiota bacterium; assembly: GCA_013288825.1. GTDB lineage: Bacteria > Chlamydiota > Chlamydiia > Chlamydiales > Parachlamydiaceae > JABDBC01. Next base: position 22,576 of record JABDBC010000003.1, on the reverse strand, counting down.
ACATCCACCAATCCAGACATCTTTATTAATTATTTTCTTTCCATCCACCCATACAACTGGACATCCACCCATATTCCAAAAAAAAGCTCAAATTAGAAGGCTGGAGCTTGATGTTGCCTTAATCGTCAACCAGATGGATAAATACAACAACCTAAATTCCAGTTGGTTGGGTTTATGGATTTCTGGATTTCCATATTAATTATTTTCTTTCTTTACAACAACCCATTTGGATGTCCAGTTGGATTGTTTTATTGATTATTTCCCATTGTTATGCCCAACCAGACCTCCATCTGGATTATTGTATTCCCTACACTCAATTTTATTTTCTTATTGGATACCCACACATCCAGATGTCCAGCCAACTTGTTTTATTGGTTATTTTCCAACTTACCATCCAAACTATTTACTTAAATAGACGACTTGATTAGATTGTTGGCTTATGGACACCCATTAAACCAAGGACTTCATACATGTTCAAAATAGCAATCGCCAATCAGAAGGGAGGATGCGGGAAAACGACCTCTAGCATTAACCTTGCGGCAGGTTTAGCCTATGAAGGAAGAAAAGTCTTACTAGTAGATCTCGATCCACAAGGGAACTCTACAATAGGCCTAGGAATCAAGACAGAAAATCGTCAAACAGTCGCTGAGCTGCTCTGTCAAGAGGATTGCACTGTCAAGGATGTCGTACAGGACACCTACATTGAAGGATTGCACATTCTCCCTGCTGATGTTTCGTTGGCCGTGGCTGACGTAAAACTGGCTCAAATACAAGCTAAAGAGTTTGCTCTACGCTCTAAGCTCATTGATATTAACTATGACTACATCATCATAGATACTTCGCCCACCTTTGGCACACTGCTCACTAATGCTGTTCTTGCCGCCGATAGTATCATCCTACCTGTTGCCCTTGACTATTTTAATCTGGCAGGCATGCAAAATTTTATGGATACGATTAATCGTACAAATAAAAAAGTCGGTCAACTTGTTAACCACCGAGCAGAAATTTTAGGAGTCCTCTTTACATTCTTTAAAGTATCCACAAAACATTCAAAGCGCATCTTTGATGCAATCAATGAATTGTTTGGCGATAAAGTCTTCAACGCGCGCATCCCTGAAAATGTTAAACTAAAGGAATCTCAAGAGGCAGCTAAATCTATTTTCGATTTTGCACCTGCCAGCTCAAGTGCAATCGCTTACCGTGAATTTACAAAAGAACTAGAAGAGAGGTTAAGTTATGTCAGGACTACATGAAATCAAGAAAAAAGCAAAGCTGTCTATTGATGAAATGTATGATTTCCAACCAGTTGGGAAGCTGGACAACCAGAAAGATGGAAACCCAGAAATAATACCAGTCAACCAGCCAGAAAAAATTCATCTACAAAACAATCCAGATTCCCACCCAACTGGCAATCCATCTTTCCAGGAATTGGTACAACCACATAGTTACAAAGTTGGCCAAACAATAACCCATCAATCTGGAAAGCTGGAAACCAATCCAGAGATAAAACAAGAGCCTCAAAATATCCGACAAACAGCTGTATATCCGACTACAAAACAACAAATCCAAAAAATCCCAACTTATAAAATGACCTTCAATCTAACTGAGGACATTTACAAAGCCTTCAACGACCTTTATGCAAATCGCATGCTGCAAGGACGCAAAACTGAAAAATCTGAAATGATCTGCGAGGCAATTCAGTGGCTAATCAAAATGGAAGAAGAGCAAACTCAGTAATATGAATTTAGAAGAACTGAAAAAAATCATATTCCAGGTAGAATCAGAACGTTTAGAATTTAAACGATCTACTGACCAACGTACAGAAGTCGCAAAAACTGTCTGCGCTTTGTTGAATGGTTCTGGAGGATTAGAATTAACTTCTGTGCCCTTATCCGCCATGCATACATCAAAGCTATTACCAACACCTCAAAGTGCTATTTCTCTTAAAGATCGTATCCTTGAACTTCTGAAAAATAAAAATCTTCTAAAGCAGAAATCGCCGAACTACTTGACTATAAAAATATTTCAGGAGCACTTAACAGGGCTTTAAGCGGGCTTCTTAAAGATAAAATATCACCTATACTATTCCAAAAAAGCATGGGAGAAAAACGAAAATATATGAGCTAGCGAAGAAATTCCAAAGAAATTAGGATTTTTTATGGCAGAAGAAAACTAGAAGTTCAGATATCAACTGATAGGATCGTGCACAAGATAATGTACTAGGTAACGCTTAGATTAGTGCACAAGATATTCTGTTTTTGATTTGTTAATGATTGACTCTTCCATAGCAGGTTTGAACAATACTATACATATGCAACAAAAAAACAGCCCCAAATGAATTCTAAACGAACAAGGTCTTTATGGCAGAAGAAAAAGTAAGAACTATCCCACATTCAAAGGAAGCAGAAATGATGGTGTTAGGGTCCATGTTAAGTTCTCCGCTGGCACTTAAGATAGGTACTGAGCAGTTAGCATTATCAGACTTTTACATTAAGGAGCATCAGTTCATCTATCAAACACTTAAAAACCTTCATAAAAAAGGCAAGCCAGCTGATGTTCACCTTGCTTGTGAGGATCTTAAAAGTAATGACAAGCTAAAGGAAGTAGGGGGTACAGAATACATAATCACCTTAGTCCAGTATGCAGGCACATCTACTCATGTTGAAGAATACTGCAAAAGTATACGAACACATGCTTTTGCAAGGCATCAAATTCAACTTTCAAGAACCTTTTGTGAAGAACTCTTAAAATCAAAACAAGATCCGTTTGTCCTAAGTGAGAAGTACCAGCAGCACTTAACTACACTATCAAAACAGTACGTTTCCAATGACAGAGTATCTTTGGGTTCAGTGTTAGATGGAGTCAATTCAAAGACAGATACAACACCTCTTCTCGAACGTCTTATTGAACGCCAGAAATTCTATAGGGAAACTGGCAAGCAATTTTCAACAGGAATTCCCACTGGATTTATAGATTTAGATGCCCTGGCAACGCTCCTTGAAAACACTCATCTTACGGTCATAGCCGGTAGACCATCAATGGGAAAAACGACCTTTGCCCTGAATATTGCCGAATATGTATGCTTTAATCAAAAGATCCCTGTGGCTATTTTCTCCTTGGAAATGGGTGCAGATCAATTAGCAGAAAAAATCATCTCTTCGCAATCAGGTGTACCAGTTACAAAAATGAAATCTGGGGCAATCACTGATTCGGAATTAAGAAAAATAGAAAATACTATTTGTACTATAAGATCAGCTCCTTTTTACATTTACGACCAAGCTTCTGCAACGATATCGACAATCATTGCAAAAGCAAGACAGTTGAGAGAAAAGGAACAAATCGGCTTAATGGTGGTTGACTACCTACAACTGCTTGAAGTGGATGGGGGAGGGGATAGTCGTCAATATGAGGTTGCAGAAATATCAAGACGTCTGAAATTATTAGCAATGGAACTTCAAATACCTGTAGTTTGTATTGCTCAGCTATCCCGTAAGGTGGAAGAACGGACTGAAAAACGTCCATTAATGTCTGATCTCCGAGATAGCGGCCAAATTGAACAAGATGCTGATGCAGTTGTCTTTTTGTACCGACGAGATTATTACAATAAAGGCGATAGCCCTGGTAAAGCTGAAGTAATCGTAGCAAAGAATCGGCATGGCCCCACGGGAACCGCTCATTTATCGTTCCAGCAAGAAAATGCCAGATTTGCTAACTTGTCCCATCAGTCGTCACAGGAAATTATATTTAATGCCAGCAACAATGATTTTTAGGGGAAAAAGAGTATGGTAAACAAAAGAAACGTATTATCAGACGATAAATCTACTAAGCAAAAAGAATTCCCTAATATTGCTGATGCTCAGATATGGCCCATTGCAGAAGAAGACCTTAGTCTTGTCCTATCGCATAAATCTCGTTCAAATGCAGGAAAAAAAGGTTTAAAAAAAATTAAGAAAACTATCGAAGAATTGGACCATTTTAGACAGCGTATACGTGACGGAGCCACAGCTGAAGAAGTTCTTGCATTAATAAAAAAGGATGGTGAAAAGCCACTCAACGAAGAGAAGGAATTTTTGGAGTTTCTTCTCGATCGTGGAGAAGAAATAGACAACCTTATCACACCAGCACATGTAGGAAATATTAGACAATCAAGAGACTTGATCGACAACAAATTAACCCCAACAACAGACACAAATCAGAGTACCATATTTGATTTCCTAGAAAAAAGAGAGGCAGCAGCTGAGACAGAACATTTAAAGAACATCCAAACAAGCATAGAACTTGATGTAGCGGAAGAAAGATTAGTTCACACGTTGAGTGTTCTTCTGGCCCGAAAAGGCGAAAGATGGAACCAAAATTCTGAAAATTATTATATGGGGAACCAAACTCGTGGAAATGTTAAAATTCAAGGGCTCATTGTAGACAATAAGGGGACTCAGCCAATTCAACAAAAGTCTGTTGAATTGGCAACAGCAAGATTGTCTATTTCACCTCATGAACTCTACTCTACCTATTACGGAAAAGAAAATTATTCTGGAGATGGCTGTAAACATGTGCTCAGCGTACTTGAAGGGTTAGCCAAAAAAAACTTCATGGTATCTCTTTCTATCCCTCAAGGTAATGGAAAATTTCAACAACTGAGAACATATCAATCGTTGTTTAAATTATTCATTAGAAATAAAGATCTCACCGAATCTGAAATTCAAACATTTAATGCAGATACAAAATTAATAGAACGAAAAAACTGTAATTTCTTATTCAAATTCAGCCCATTATTTAGTAACAATATACGTGAACGTTATATAGAATTCCCAGAAGATCTTCATCTTCGCCTTTCACGTGCGGCTGGCAGTAAACGCATATCACAATGCACCCTATTATTGAAAGACTTACTCTTAAGAGAGAAACAATCAGGAAGATGCTCTATTTTACGAGACGAAGAAACACTAATAGATGTTTTGCGTTTAAGTAGAATGCGCAAAGAGGGACGTAAAACAAGGCTAACTGTTAAACTATTGAAATCTTTCGATATTTGTCAAAAAATGGGCCTCCTTAAATCGTTTGAAGAGTCTATTGGGAAAAAAATGCAAACTCAATATCTTTTGGAAATCAATCCGGATTTTTGTTAATGCAGGCAATTTTTTTCATTAGAGAGTCACATCCTTATTCATTTTGTGTTTCTGGAATCGCTAAAAAGGCATGATCCCCTGGAAACATTGTACCAATGTGCCCTATCACATGGCCTTTGGAATTTTGATCTCTTACTTCTGTGGTATTAGAGACATTATAATAGGGAAATTCCTCTATAAATAATTTTTTAATTTGAAGGCCTTTGGAAAAATACCATTTTCCTTGGCTATCTTTTTTTAATTTCCCAGGTATACAATCTCTTCCAACAGGAAGGCCATTTCTTATAAGTTCACACCCTTGACATTCCGTAGAAATATTTCTCGATTGACTAATAAAGTATTGGCTATGATTACCACCTCTTTGAGGGTGGTAAAGATTTACAATTATGTTTCCTTCATCATCCAAGCATCCCACTTGTGTCGATGTCTCCCAGCCTTTCTCTGGCATAATCATTTTGAACTGGCCATCTTTCCATAAAAAGGATCTTTGACCAAAGGTATCGTATTCACTAGCATTTGATTTATATGCATTAAAAGCCACATGACCATGATTATTTAGAGAAACAGCGTGAAATGAGCTCCAATTTCCTGGTACCTGTTCTTTAAAAAGAACTGTTAAATTAGTCTTTTTCCCATGATCCAAAAGAAATATTTGGTCTCCCACCTGCTCTAAAACTTGCCCCATATCATTAAAAGCTGCTACTTCTATTGAATTTTTTGAAGATTCAAGTTCCCAAAAACCTAAACTGGGATCCCAAAGAAAAACTCTATAAATAAACTCTGAATAACTTGTGCCAACTATTTGACATTTGTTATTTAATTTCAATTCCCATGATCTATAATCATCAGGTAGATCGATTAATTTAAGACCAGTAAGTGCATCCCAAAGAAAAATAAAATTACAAGCACCTTCTTTACAAGTTCCTAAAACTTGTCCATTTTCATTGATTGCAATTGCAGAACTCTGATCTGTTCCAAACAAACCCAAATCGACCATTCTATATTTCGGAAAATCTTCTGCGCAAAGTATTGAGGAAGCAATAACAAATAAAAACACTACGTATTTTAGAAACAACATTAGAAATCCTTTTGCTAATTTATGAATTATATATCGAATGTCAATATATAGTAAGATATAAACTTTTGTTTATTTAAAACATTCTGTCCATCTCCACTGGAAACCACCTCTTCGGTGATCACTCCGGCTAACATACTTATCCTCTATGAAATTTCAAATTGTATCCATATTTCTGCACATAATAGAGACATACTTCCAACATAACGTGTAGGAAGCCTCTAGTAAGATTGAAAAGGCACCTCTGAAACTTTTAATATTTTGCCCAACATGCAGTTTCTCCGCCATAATTGGCAGTCGTCCTCTCGGAATAATAAAACTCACCCCTGCCCTTTTGTCATGAAGGAGGGTGTACTTCCGACATAACGGGCAGTAAGTCCTCTAGTAAACTTGAAAGCTACCTTCAACTACTGTCGCGTTTTGCCCAACATATGAATTCTCCGACATAACGGGCAGTCGTCCTCTCGGAAAAACAAATCTCACCCCTGCCCTTTTGTCATGAAGGAAGGTACTTCCGACATAAAAGGCAGTAAGTCCTCTAGTAAAATTGAAAGCTACCTTCTACTGTCGCATTTTGCCCATCATATGTATTCTCCAACATAACGGGCAGTCATCCTCTCGGGAAAACAAAACTCACCCCTGCCTTTTTCGCTATGAAAGAGGTATACTTCCGACATAAAAGGCAGCAAGTCCTCTAGTAAATCTGAAAGCTATCCCATTACTTTTATCGTGTTCTGCCCAATACGTGCTTTTTCCGCCATAACGGGCAGGCGTCCTCTCGGAAAAACAAAACTCACCCCTGCCTTTTGCTATGAAAGAGGTATACTTCCGACATAAAAGGCAGTAAGTCCTCTAGTAAATCTGAAAGCTATCCTATTACTTTTATCATGTTCTGCCCAACACGTGCTTTTTCCGACATAACGGGCAGTCGCCCTCTCGAAAAAACAAAACTCACCCCTGCCTTTCGCTATGAAAAAGGTATACTTCCGACATAAAAGGCAGTAAGTCCTTTAGTAAATCCGAAAGCTACCCCATTACTTTTATCATGTTCTGCCCAACACGTGCTTTTTCCGACATAACGGGCAGTCGCCCTCTCGAAAAAACAAAACTCACCCCTGCCTTTCGCTATGAAAAAGGTATACTTCCGACATAAAAGGCAGTAAGTCCTCTAGTAATTCCGAAAGCTACCCCATTACTTTTATCGCATTCTGCCCAACATGTGCTTTTTCCGACATAACGGGCAGTCGTCATCTCGGAAAAACAAAACTCACCCCCGTCTTCTGCTATGAAAAAGGTATACTTCCGACATAAAAGGCAGTAAGTCCTCTAGTAAATCTGAAAGCTATCCTATTACTTTTATCGTGTTCTGCCCAACACGTGCTTTTTCCGACATAACGGGCAGTAAGTCCGCTAGTAAACCTGAAAGCTACGCTCTACGTTTATCGTGTTCTGCCCAACATGTGCTTTTTCCGACATAACGGGCAGTCGTCCTCTCGGAAAAATAAAATTCACCCCTGCCCTTTTGTCACGAAAGAGGTGCACTTCCGACATAACGGGCAGTAAGTCCTCTAGTAAACCTGAAAGCTACCCTCTACGTTTATCGTGTTTCTGCCCAACATGTGCATTTTCCGACATAACGGGCAGCCGTCCTCTCGGAAAAATAAAACTCACCCCCTCCCTTTCGTCACAAATGAGGTGCCACTTCCGACATAACAGGCAATAAGTCCTCTAGTAAACCTGAAAGCTACCCTTTACGTTTATCGTGTTCTGCCCAACATGTGCATTTTCCGACATAACGGGCAGCCGTGCTCTCGGAAAAACAAAACTCTCCCACGCCTTTTCATCATGAAAGAGGTATACTTCCGACATAAAAGGCAATAAGTCCTCTAGTAAACTTGAAAGCGACCCCTTAACTTGGCGTGTTTTGCCCAACATAGGAATTTTCCGACATAATGGGAGGTCGTCCTCTCGGAAAAACAAAACTCCATCCTCCGGCTCCTGGCGGGGCTTGCTATGGATGTTTTATGATGCATAATGCATATTCCACTCAATCCGATCAGTCGTTCTTCTTTAAGCGATCAGTCATTCCAGCCTTACCGATCACTCGATAAGAAAATGTTGCATCCTTTTTCTTTGGCCTTTCTTTTTTTATGGGGCTCAAGATGAAATGATAAGGCACAAATAGCTTGCAAGGCTAAGATAATGATAGAGCAAATTGGGGCGGATTGTTAAAGCGCGAACGCCTCTAATTAATTAACCAGGAGAACCGCCAGCGAATTTGCCATAGGAAGACAGAAAAAGATAAGGATGGTGACAGCGGAACGACAGCTCGAAATGATCAGTAAAAGCGGAATGACTGATCGGATAAATCGGAATATGCACAGATTTCTATTTCAACATCACGAAACACGATCCACATCGGCGACGCTTAATTATCGTATGGCAAATTGAAAGTTTTGCAATATGTCATGCTTTCATATCCTGATATTTCAGAATACATTTCAAAACAGCCTAAAACACCCGCCATTTGAATATCGTTCTACATCTAGGGGCTTTATCTCTGATCACCATTTTTTTCAGCATAGGTCAAGACAAGTGGTCTCGTATTTACATTTTATTTGTTAGCCAATGTTTGCTGTCTTTGGGTATTATTTAGCAGTTTCTTCCGACATAACGGGCAGTTTCTTCCGACATAACGGGCAGAAAAGTGGCCTTTTTTCCGACATAACGGGCAATTTTTACCGACATAACGGGCAGTTTCTTCCGACATAACGGGCAGTTTTTGTCTCTGAAATTTTGACTGATTGCTACTTAATAGCTTTTTATAGCTATTTAATGGCTACTAGATTTAAACCCCATAGCCCAGCCCCTGGCGGGGCAGGCTATGGGTTTTTTTATAATGCATGATACTGACTTCTATTGCAACATCACGAAAAACGATTCACCTATGAGCTCGCTCCATTCGAGTTTTTCCTATCATTTTCTAGCAAGACCAAAAAATATTTTGAAACAAGTCCAATCTCAAGATTTATTTTTATAAAGCTTTGCAATGAGTTTTGTCCAACTTTGCAAAGCTTTAATCTTCCCCGTAAAGCGGTAGGGCCTGAGAGGAAAACCATCTAAATAAAATTCGATCTTAAAAATCCTCACTTCATTTTCCATAAGACAAATCCTTAACTCATTTCCTTGCTCTAGCTTTAAAATGAGCTCTTCCACAGGTTTGAAGGAGTCGTATTTGCCCACTTGCTTTTTCATTTTCATATCACTCTCTTCATAAATCATTTGAAACTACTGTAGAACCAATAATTTGTAATCAGCGCTTCTTTTTGTAGGCACTTTCTCGATTTCAAAGGAAAGATAATTTGTGCCATTTTTTGCTCGCTTATATTTCGAAATACAAACACACAGTATAAGTAATTCACGTAATCATGAACTTCAATTAATTATTATTTAAGATTGATACATCATTTTAGTATGCTTGCCATATATTAAAGAAGTAAAGTAAGCGATTGTCAGCACTGGATAAGGCAAAAAATACACCCAATGGTCATCTAAATAGAGTTTTGAAAAACGTAAAACCAATCCTAGGATAAATAATATTACTGTACATGCCAAACCGCGCGATGTAAGTTTTATAGAAGTGTTAAATATAGAGAATGCCCATACAAACATCACACAAGTGTTTCCAATTAATATTGCAACATTATTTAATGCATAAAATAATAATGAAATAAATCCAGATAGAATCAATAACATAATAAAATTAAATAGAGTTCTGTTTTCAATGTTCCTAAAAACAACAATTCCAATTAGTGTAAAAATAAAAAAAGGAGTAGTTTTGGTATCAAGGAAAAATTTATCAATCATCATAACTATAAACATTATAACCCATATTTGTATTTACGGTTGGTATCTAACAAACTCTTCTTTCATGAGAGATTTAAAATTAACCATTATATTCATCCTTTATTAATTTTTTGCATTTTGTGATATATAGCAAACAGCCAAATACATCCCGAGATCCTTAATGATAATGAAAACAATATACAACAAGCTGACAGTGACAGTCCAGCTAAGATTTTACTTTAATGCAAGCGATCATAGAAATAAATTTTCCTCTTTTTGCAGGTTGATATTTTTTCATGTTACAAGTAAGATCGTTCATATAGGGTAAATTTCCTTGCTTTAGGGTTTTATCTTATCGACCCCTTGGCGTTCGAGCGCAAAGGGGTCATTTTTATTCATCGTCCTTTTGAAATTGACCCAATCAAGAAATAAATTGCTTTCTTAATGACATTCCACCAGCTTTCTAGATACTCAGAGCTTATTATAGCTATAACATCAATTTTTGAAACTGGATACCTTGCTAATGCCTTTTTTGCTTCCCGTTCTTCCTCCATTTTTAGCGATAATGCGTCCCGCGTCTCTCTTTCTGCTTCGATTTCCTCCATTCTTGCCCATATTTTTTCGCGTAGTAATTCATCGTCAGGCACTAACTCGGACTCGCGCTCAAATTCCTCGTACTCACATTCGTCGTTTTGCCATAGCTCGTACATATACTCCTTCCGATACAAACATTTAATATAATAATCTAAAAGCCGATTTTCCTCCTCACGCTGTTGATATTGACTTTTAGACGTTTCTACAGAACAATTTTTCTTCAAATTTTCACAAGATACTATTGATGAATTTTGAAGCATTGAAGTTTCAATCTTACTTTCTTCACATTGTTCTTTTTTAACTAGATCGCAAATTTTATTATTCATTGTTTTTTCCTTGCTTTAGATTTTTTTTTATCAAGTAAGGTTTTCGAGCACTCTTACTTGATATGACATTATCATATACCATATGATAATTTAAAGCAATAAAAAAACATAAAAATCTTAGCAGGCATGAAAAAAGATCTAATGTCATTGAATAAAACAAAAAACGCCTTTACATATATGTGTAGAGTGTTAATGTGCCTAAAAAATATATCTAAAATAGAAATTAACCTACAACATATTTTAGAGGCATAATATGCCTCTAAAATATGTCTAGAACATGAAACAAACATGCTAAAATGAAGAATTAATGGTTTGGTTTTTAGGCTGTCTAGGTATTAAACAGCTCACCCACATGGCAATATTGAAAACATTCCACCTTAGCGATCACTCCGTTCAACCTGTATTATTTGTTTTAACCACAGCATTATAAGCAAAGTTCCGGAAATAAGAATATTGTAAAATGAAAGAGGTAAGCCAAGAAAAGCCCATGAAATTTTAGCACATGATTTAGATGAGGCCGAAGAAGCTAACAGTTTTTCAAACTCATCCAAGCTGTGAATTTTTGAAGGTAAGGCGCAAAAATCTGTGAAAAGACCAAGCTGAATAAGGAGGTGGTATGATGCTAATAAGCAACCTACAATCAAACAAGCAGAAATCGCATTAGTGACAACTGAATTTCTAACCTTGCCTGTCAACCCAAAAAGAGAAATCAGCAAAATTGCAAAATAGGGGCCTCGCTGTACTTTGCAAAGGAAACAGGGTTTGACATCATTAAAAAATTCCTGAAACAACGAAAAAGCAAGAATCATTAGAGAAGCACTAAAACAGATAAAAAATCCGTAGATCATTTTATTTTTATAGCTTCTCACGCTCCTGAGTGTAATCATATTTCACAAATTTTTGCTTCTAAACCTGAGAGTATTTTTTCTAAATCGTTTCTAGATCCGTAACCTAAATACTCTTTACGAATTCTATTCCATTTGAACCCATTTTCTTTTAAAGTCTCTTTTATTTCACGTTGAGGCTCTGATGAAAATACTACAGAGAAAGCGATTTTATCTTTCAAAGGCTCTGTCTGCAAAAACTGATTGGCTTTTATTTTCCATGATTCTTGATCACTGTTTTTCTGAAGCCTTTCTGAAATTTCTAAAAAGGCTCCGAGCATTGTTTCTTTATCCATACGATCAATGTTTGCTTTAAACGCAATTCCACCGATTTCATAAAATTGTTTTACTCGTTTTTTCTTTTCCTTTTCGCGAAATAATTTTTCTTTAATCAATATTTTTTGCTTTTCGTTTTCAAGCTTTTCTCTTTGCTTATCAAGATTTTTTTCCATTTCAGTCTTCCCTATGCCATATGTTTAAAAATGAATACAGGACTGCGTCCTATAATTCAATAAACCTCACAATAACAAACGATTGAAAAAATGAAAAGACAAAAAATACCAAAAGACAACAAAAATGAGACACACCCAAAGCAAAATATATACGCAATGTGCAAACTACGTTTGCGAGCGATATTTATCCGTTGACACGGATAAAAAAAAAGGATAGGATTCGATATACATTTCTGAGGTTAATATGGCTATTCCGTTTGCTAGAGTCGAAAATTTACAAAGATCTAAAGGTGAGAATGCTTGCCGTACCTCTGCATATATTTCTCATGATAGAGTTGTTTTTGAAGGAACAAAATTTCAAGAAAAAGCGATATATAATTTTTCAAATCGAAGCGAAGTTTGTTTTGGAGGAGTTTTTTTACCAGAGGGAGTTAATGAGAAATTTAGAGATCCAAGCGTTTTATGGAATGCTGCGGAACAGGCTGAAAATCGAAAAAACTCTCAAACAGCTATTCACGAGGTCATTGCTTTGCCAGACGATATAGAGGTAACAGATTTGGATAGACAGAATCTTGTTATCGAATATGCAAATAAAAACTATGTTCGACATGGATTGGGTGTACAAGTTGCTATACATAAGGAACTTTCTGAGGATGGCACATATCATAATACACATGCTCATTTTCTAGGCACAACACGGCGATTTAATAAAGACGGTAACAGTTTAGGTGAAAAAGCACGTGATCTAATGCCAACGATAAAAAAAGGGCTTGTTATCGAAAAATCAGAAAGGGGGGATAAATGGGGAGATGATCAAAATTTATATTTTGAGGAGCATGGGATTCCAGTTCGCGTAGATCGAAACAGCATTGTACCGCAAATCCACTTAGGACCTGTTCGAATGAGAAGCAAGAATAGCGTGGGAATTATCTTAGAGAATGAATTGCGCAAAGAAGCAAACACATTTGAGCTCAAAGAACCTAAAGCAATTCTTAGTAAAATTTTAGAAACCCGTAGTTTTTTTACTCAGGAAGATGTTTTTGAATTCGCGTCAAAGAATGGCATTAAAGCTGTTTTAGATGACTTTTGGAAACAAGGAGAAATAGTTGAACTGCTTGATCCTGAAACGAGTAAGCCAACAGGCAAATATACATCTCAGCATGTGATTGAAGAAGAGAAGCAAATCTTACGGCTAAGCGAAAGAGTTTATAATCAAAAACAATTTAAGATTGAACCGGAGATCAGTCTTCAAAAATATACAAAGAATTTATCTGGAGAGCAGACAGCGGCGTTTGAAAATATTATTAAAGAAGGAAAAGGATTGTCGATAGTTGAGGGTCATGCCGGCACAGGGAAAAGTTACTTGCTTTCTGAATTTAATAATTTTTTTAAAGATAATGGCTATGTGGTTAGATCATTTGGGCCAGATAGCGTAACTGTTGGGGTGCTTAAAGAACATGGGATGGATAGTCCTAAAACAATTCATAAATTTATGTTCGACCATAAACATGGAAAAGTAATAATTAATCGAAATAAAGAAGTTTGGTTAGTTGATGAATCGGGAAAGATAGGCAATCGGTCGATGTCTGAGTTTTTAAAAGTAGCTGAGATCAACAAGGCCAGAGTTGTTTTCTGCGGCTCTTCTTCCCAGTTATCGTCTATTGAGCGTGGTGGAATGTTTCGAGTCTTCAGTCAAGAATATGGATCACAGGTATTGAATAATATACAAAGACAAAAAACTAAAACGCAGCTCAAAATCACGAATAATCTAGCTCAAGGGCGAATGAATCAAGCGATTGGAGAGATCGTCCACTATGGAGGAGCCAAGTTTAAATGGTCAAAAGAGGCGGCTAATAGAGCTCTAATTAGCCAGTGGATTGCTGATCGTGCAGATTTTCCAGGAGCTTCAACAGTGATAATTGCGAATTCTTACAAAGAGATAAATAAATTTAATGGATGTGTCAGGGAACAGTTAAAAAAAGAAGGTACTATAAGTGCAGAAGAAAAGTTGTGTAAAACGTTTTATGGCAATGTATTTATAAGCGTCGGGGATAAGATCGAATTTCGTCAAAATAATCCAGAAATAGGTGTAGTAAACGGTTTACATGGCCTTGTAACCAAACTTTGCGAAAACGAAATAAATGTACAATACCAAGACGAAAAGAAAGTCCAAAAAACGATTAAATTTGATCCCAGAGATTTTGTTCATTACAGCCTACCCTACGCTAAAACATACTCGCGTGTTCAGGGGAAAACTTACGACCGCGCATATGTCTCTAATACATCATATATGAATTTACAAAGATTTTATGTAGCAGGAACGCGGCACCGATATAAAATGTATGTGTTTTCAGCTAATTATGAGGCTAAGAACGTAGCGGGGTTAAAATTACAGGTATCGAAAAGTGGTTGGAAAGGATCGACTTTATCTTACACTACTCAAAAGCAGATACAAAATGAAAAAGAAATTAGGGATCATAGCAATTATATCAATGATCTAAAAAATTCACCTTACTTTATTTCAAGGCTCAGAGGAAAAACCCATGAAGCATTTGATGTCGTAGGGTCATATCTAAAGAAATTTCATCAAGCAGCTCTCGATAGGCCACGCAACGAAGGGTTTTATAAGTATGAAGAGACAGACTATAAAGGGCAGGGGGCTGTCGTAGATATTACGTCAGATGAGTTGCAGCAATATGACAAAAATCAAACCAAGCTCAATTGGAAAGATTTATCTACCGAAAGCAAAACTCTCTTAAAGTCATACTTTGATTGCGTGGACAAGGCTGATGCTTTAGGTATCGTTGTGAAAGAAGAAAAGGCTTCGTCCAGTCCTCTCCTACATGAGGGAGAGTGGAAAAAAGCCTGTGGAATTAGAAACAAAGCTGCTTATGATGTGATGACGGCTATACCAAAAGAATCTATGAAGAAAGCAATTAGCCAAAAGGGGATTGATATTCTTAATGATAGATCATTGAGACATGAAGCATACCTGTCAATGGTTAAAGAAAATAAAATCGATGTTGAGAGTGGTCTTAGGCAAAATTTAGAGCCTTTATTATATAAACTTTTTCCTGATGGACCGACCCAACGCACAGCAAAAGGCTTGCGTTTTGGATCAAATGGATCTCTGTCGGTGACTTTAGTTGGAAAGCATTCTGGATCGTACAAAGACTTTGAAAAAGGTGATGGCGGCGGAATGGTTCAATTGATTTCAAAAACATTAGGGTGTGATAGAGCTGGAGCTCTAAAGTGGGCAAAAGAGTTTCTGGGGGCATCTCAATCAATAGAGGTTCCTAAGCATTTCAAAAACCATTTTAAGGATAAAGAGGATAATTGGATCAGTATGAAAGCAGAGGCGAATCATGTTTCGCCTGATTTAAAACGGATAGCTCCTTTTTTTCTGAAGGCTTATACAGAGAATGCTAGATATGCTTATAAAAACGAAAATGGTGAAGTCCTGTTTTATACAGTACGACTAGTTAGCAAAGATAACCCTTCAAAAAAGATAGTTTTACCTCTAAGTTATGGTCGTTATCAAGGTGATGAGAATCCGAGATGGCAGTTAAAGGGCTATCAAGAAGGCGGAAAGATCCCTCTATACAACTTGAAAGCACTTCACGAAAATTCACAGGCAACCGTGTTGGTGGTAGAAGGGGAAAAAACTGCCGAGGCAGCCCAAAAAATATGTGAAAGGGATAATATGTGCTGTGTCACTTGGTCTGGTGGCGCTTCAGCCGCCTCTAAATCAGATTGGAGCGCGTTAAGCGGAAGAAACGTGATAATATGGCCAGACAACGATAAAGCCGGTTTTAAGGCCGCAGATGATGTTTGCGTGGAATTAAGAAAGGTGGGAGTTACTTCTATTGGCGTTGTAGATAAGAAAACCTTGTCTGAAAGCTTTCCACAGAAATGGGATTTAGCAGATCCATTACCTGAAGGTAAGTCGCAACAACACATCAGAGATTTAATGTTGAACGGTCAAGGACAGGCTGTTTCTTTGGACAGCGTTGTCGCCCTTCTAGGCATACATGAAAAGCTAGAGCAAAGATTTGTAGACAAGTTGATGATAAATGAAATTTTGTGGCGAACTGATGAACGTTTGCGACCAAGTCTGGAGGAGAAATTCGGATCGAAAGATTGGGAAATTAAAAACGCAATCAAAAATGAAACGGTAGCTATTTTAAGCGGTAGGGGGAGGGTTAAAGAGGAACTAGAGCAGAAGCACAATGTCCCTACAGAGATGGCTAAGAGGATGGAATTCTGCGCCTTAGTACACCAAGCAAAAACTGGCCTGTTACCGGACGATAACGAAATTAAACAATTGCGGGAACTTGTTGCTAACTGTAATTCTCCTGCAAGAATACCTGAAGGATTGGCAAATGTTCCCAAAGAAGTGGCTGATTTTGCTGTTAATAAAACGCTTGCTGATCAGTACACCTCGTTGACTAGCAAGAAAATCAGCGACCAACATTTTCAACAAGTGGTAACTCAGACAGCCCTCAACATAACCAAACAAATAGAATATAGTCGTTTACAAGAACCCGCCATCAAACAGAAAAACTTACAGCTCGACCTTGGACGCCCTTAAGGCTGAAAACGCGTTAGAGAATACTGACGACACTGTCGTCAGAATAAGTGAATTTTATATGCGGAAGTTAAAAGACAACATTTTTTATATTGCCATCTTTAACCAAAATCATCAAGTTGTTCCTCATTAGATTCAAATTGCCAAAATTTGCACCAAACTTGGGTCAATCTTGGGTTAAACTTGGGTCAATCATTTTGCCTCTACAGACATTCCTAAGCGTATTTTTTGAATTTAATTAACATAAACTTGGGTCAATCTTGGGTCAAACCCAAATTATCGTTCTTGACCAGGAGACCAAGTGCTGGCACTAGTTTTCCCTTGTAGACGGATAAGGCCCTGCGTTTTCAATTCTTTCAATAATTGTTTTAATTGATCACGTGAAAGAGCGGGTAAAACTTGGTGCAACTCATTAAATTTGGATCCTACCTTCGCATTTGATCTAATATGTTTAAGAAGTAATTCTTTATTTGTTTCTTTATCTAGGCCTCGTTTTCTTGTATACATTCCACTTTTACCTGCAAGGGTATAATATTGCTGGCAAAGCATATATCTTGCGCCTCGACCTTTTCCTATACGCTCAACAATACCTAAATCAACTAAATGACTAAGACGAATCTTTAATTCTGGAGGCGAAGAAGGAATTGAGCATTCCTTATGAACTAAGTCTAAAACCAAAAAATCTTCGGTATTGAACGAAGCCAATCGTTCCTGACCAATTTTTTCTAAAAACCGCAAAAAGCTTTCATCTTGAATTTGCCCATCTAAAGTTAACACAACTTCATGTTCATCGGTATGAGCAAAATCGGGTAAAGGCTTTCCTTGTCTGATGCTCTCTTCAAAAATTCTATCCGCTCCTTGTCCAGCACGTTCAACGAGTCCGCATTTATTAAAAATGTCTGCAATCCTTCGATTGCGAGGTTGTTGTTTCCAAAGCATGTTAGACGGAGTAATTCCCGAAGGAAACCCACCAGGACTGGCAACAACAATTTTACGTGGATATTGCTTTACCCAAATTGACCCAGCTTCCCTATAATCACGGTGGCTAATGCAATTTAAAATGATTTCTCGAATTGCTTTTTCATTAAATGTGGGAATGTCCCAAACAAATAATCCATCTTGGAAATGCTGGAGATCATTTCTTAAGTTAATCTTATTCCATAATTCATCATAAAATGAAAAAAATCCTTGAGTGTACTCAATTCTTTGTTGGGCAGGCCCTGTAACACCACTAGAACGATATTCAAAAATGACCTCTGCTTGAGCAAGAAACTTTCTAAGTGCTAAGGGTTTCCCAAAAAGAATAAGAGCCGCATAAGTTATTTTCTTGTCTTCTACAGCCCCGATATCTTTGAGCAACTGCCTATCTGAAAGGCTTTTTAAATTATCATTGCCTGATTTGCGCAGCCACATTTCTCGAAAGATGTTAATGGATTCTTTATCTAAGTCTTCGAATTTGGCATGTGGGCAAAATTGTGCCGAAAAATCAGGTTCTGTTTCATTAAAGATACGTTTAAGCATGTCTGGGGTCATTAGGACTAACTCTTCTCCACGGCGCATCCAGTAAATTCCTTGATACTGAATCGGAACCCCAATTGGTCGTGAAGGTATTGAAAAAAATACTACTCTTTTTTCTTCAACAAGCAGTTCTTCTACTTCGATTCGCAGATGTAGACGAGCGATAAGATCAGATTTTGTCTTTTCCAAATTACGGCATGCCTGACTTCCAACGATAGTACGAGGCAACTTATCAGTTACTCCTAAAACAAGCTTCCCGCCTCCTTCATTCGCCAAAGCACAGCAGTATTGAGTCAACTTATCACTGTCGTAGTTATTTTTTGCTTCCTTGAATTCAAGGTGAGCGCTCTCCCGCCGTGTCATCAAGACATAAAGTTCATCTATTAGTGAATGCATGACCCTTTTACCTATATATTAAAATAGTCAAGGCCAATAACCCCGCTATGAAGCTCATTAATTTGAGTTTTTGGTCCTATCTTTGAAGAAAAATAAAGGATTTTATTTTAAAAGTCTATTGCAATATGCTTCAACACACCAATAATAGCCCGATATGAGCTTACTTCTAAGGTTCTGTTTATCAATCAGTGAATTATCACTAACTTATTTTTTTCCTATCCTTTCAGGTGGTACCATCGGCATGAAATGGGACTCTTTTGGAGAATGCAGAATTTTCTTCCATCCATGTCCCAAGACGAGTCCTTTGAGAAATACCCTCTGCGGTCTTATTCATAGCTTCATAATGCCCACAGCCATTTTGGATTGTGTTTACCTTGTTTTTTTGTGCATAAATGCATTTTCAATACTGTCTAGCTTCTCATCATGTTCTAAACCATTTTGACTATCCCAAAATTTGTTTAAGTAGACGCGTTATGATTGACGCGCGATAACTAATGGGGTTCATAATTTATAATGTAATTATTTTATTCATTTGTTTTATTGACAGTGATCTTCAGATATTGTAGTTTATAAAGAAGGAAAAAATAGAAACAAATATTAAATTTTAATTATTGTTTTTGTTTTATGAAAAAACATTAACACTTAACATGGGTTCATGCCTTTATGAAATCAATATTTTTAGCATCAATATGTGGCTGTCTAGCTCTCTTGACTGGTTGTGATGTATGGCGTTCAGCAGAGCATTACAGCCAAGGAACTAATTTCTTAGTAAAGGACGACTATAAACGTGCCATCTCTGAGCTCGAATGTGCCGTCGCATTTGCTCCAAATTTAGGACACAACCATATGAATTTAGCGATAGCCTATACGAAAGCTGGAAAAATGGATAAAGCTTGGAATGAGTACAAAGAGGCATTTTCTTGCGCGTATCCAGAGAGCACTGATCAAATTAGTACTCAAGATTTTCAAAGATTTTACAAAACCTATGTAACTGACAGAGGAATCGACACGATTGGTAATTCCAAAGAATATATTGAAGCACAGTTAGGAAAACCTGGAATGATATTAGCAAATGGCGATCAGTATGTGTATGGGACATGTGTGATGATCTTTAATAATGGTAGGCTTATGCATGTAAGTTTTATTGGAGACGATTCTTGTTTAATATTGTCATTATAAAAACGTGAATTTATATTTATTTTTCAGAGAAATTTTTTAAATAATCAAAATTAGGAAATATCATGATCAAGTCATTTATTACATGTGTTATGGCCATTCTCACAATGTTTCTAATGCAAGGGTGTGCTGTAGTTGCTTTTTCACTTGTAGGGGCTATTGAATCTACTACTTATGATAAGGATGTAAGTAATGATCCGAGGTTTAGAGAGATGGTGGGTAAACAATATATATTACTTCAAGACTGCTACTTGTATGAACGGGGGAATTATAATGGTAGCCAATTTAGCCTATATCTATCAACACTAGTGCATGAACACGGTAATAGATCAGTGGAAATTGATGAGAATAAATGTTTTGTATTACGCCTTGTTCCAAAAGGAACAATTTTTACTGTGACCAAAACTACTGTAGAATCATGGTGTTTATGGGAATCAAATCGTATACCGAATATTGAAGCTGAATATATCAATGTGCAAGGTTATAAACTAACAGTAAACTTAACTAATTTATTTCGTCGTAATGAAACTATTAGCCACAACAAAATCGAGTTTATCGATTGGATTCCTTTACCACAATCCGACCTTTTGGAAGAAGTGAATGGAGAAATCCAGTCACAGGACTTAAGATGACCATTTGGTCTGCCAAGCTCGTACGAACCAAATGACAGTTGCTTTTGAAGCAGCCTTGCATTAAAACAAATGACTACCCATCTCCAATGATGGGTAGTCCTTGGTGAAAATCAGTTAAAATCATCCATTTGGCGATCATTTGGAATCATCCATCCCAATAATCACTGAGAATCTCCACCCTTGGCGTTTTTCCTAAATATGCATGAGCAATGATCATTTACAATCGGCTATTTGGAGATTTTAGTGGATGAAACGAAGACCTTCCATCTTGTTTTGAAGCATTTGTAACAACTTACACTCGCATGTGGGGTGTATAAATTAACATTTCTTCGACTACAATGCCTCTAAAGCCTATCTTCTATCTATATAACATTTATAGAAAATTCTTTTATTTTCCATTCTCTATGCTGCCATGAGTTTCTCAAAGTATCCTGGATCACTTCCTATCAAAAAATTCTGACAAAATTAATTAAAAAATTCCCTCGTATTGTGAAATTATAAGTAGAAAACTATATTACCTGCTGAATTCGAAATATAGTGAATAGTCACAATATTAATGAATTTTTTAGAAAAAATTAAACTACGGAATTTTATGAATAAATTTATGTTTAGCATTGCACTATTTTTAGTTGCAATTGCCTTTGCAAGAACAGAAGCCCGTGAAGGGACTTATGTCAGCGTTATGGGTGGTGCTAATGCTGTTGACAAGATCCCCCGTTCTAGCGCGGCTGATATTGGTTTTATCACGACGGGCACAGCCGGATACACTTTCTCAAATGCAATTAGCTTAGAGGGGGAAGTTGGATATCGTAGAAATAGTATCTCTAAATATTCTCAAGGACCATCGGGTTATATCCAAACAGTTTCTTTCATGGCACATATTCTCTATAATTTTCAAACGGATTATTGTTTTACACCATATTTGGGAGCAGGGTTTGGTTCTGCAATTGTACATACAAAGAGAACGAGCTATTTTTGGAGTTATAAAAACACAATTCATCGTTGGGCATGCGATATAATTGCAGGGATTGCATATCCCATTTCCGAACATGTCGACGTTGATCTTCAATATCGGTATTTCTGCACCATACATAATAATAGAGAGAACAATAACTCTATTGGAGCTGGGCTGAAATATTCTTTCTAAGATATCGGCAACCTATTCAGATTGCCTTGCAACCAGCAAGGCAATCTGCTTTTCTGATAAGCAATCTCTTATTTCAAGTAGTCATGGAGTAAGAGGATTTAATACCCGAATGAGTCGAAGATTTGACTATTCGGGTGTTTATTATCTCGTTGCAGGAACAGGAGCTGGTGTAGCAGGCCCTGAAACTCTTTTTGCTGGCGAGCTGCTTGGCGCCACCTAACTTCGCAGACTTATTGTGGACAACACTTTTGCTCCAGCAAAAAAACCTTTAAATCCGTTTTTCATCAAGTTGCATACAATCCATTTTCTTTAATAGATATCGGCTTGAATACAATCCATCCAAAGTCAAAATTCACTGTTTGTGAATTTTTGTTTAGTATATTCATTACGAGCTGATTTTTACCTTCAAATAATAGGTTATCACTCTGATGTAAAACTACAGAAGGGATTTTTACTACAACAGCATCACGTTTCTCTGGAGAAATTGAAATTTGAGCATTTCGTTGATTTAGAAAATCTTGATCGTACTCAGTTAAATAAACAGTGCGATTTTGTATTTTTAAATCCAATAACTCACTGTGATGTCTAAATTTTTTATTAAATAGAGCGTCTTTTTGACAGAACGATTCTAGGCTGTTTATTCCTCTTGTCTTGCAGGATTGAAGTGCCTGATCTATATTATCAACAGCAATGCCAATGCCCACCCATGTTGGATAAGTCGCAATTTTCCAATCCTCAAAAAATACAAACGTTGCTTCCCCTCGAACTTCATCGGTTACCTCTAAAAATTCTAGCATTAAGTTTTTGAAAACGAGG
>JABDBC010000002.1 GCA_013288825.1 Chlamydiota bacterium | reverse complement strand
TACTCTCATTTTGTAGGTCTGTAAATTGGAGCTCTGCTTGCTTAATATAAATACTAATAATCGGATACTTCTTATGCCTGCCTTCTCCTTTAATTTTCTTCAGTAAATTAGGAGCCTTATTTTCTAATTCTTTGATTAGTGTAATTAATTGTTTTTGAGCAACTGGGTCTTTCAGTCCAAAAGCATGATACGCCAATTTCTTAATTAAAGTGCGATAAGATTGTAAAACATCTTGCTTTGTCTTTTTTCCCTGCCTTGTATATTTTCGATAACCTCTCAATATATCCTTTCCGATGTCTCCTTTCATTACTTGTTCCAAAAATTTCCTTTCTTCGTCCAATCGCATATGCTTGGAAATATTAGGTGTGACCGTCATTGCAATACCCGCGTCTTCAGTGGCCTTTTCAAACCGTTTGGGGAATATTTCGGTGTATCCTGTCTCAACCAATTCAGTATCTTTAATAAGTTGCTTAATTTTGCGATCTTGCTGTGTGTAAAGTGTTGTTATTTCTGGGTCAGCCTTACTCACTCTTGTTTGCAAATCGCTTAACTTTGTTTGCACAATCTGAATTGTTTGTTGGATTTGTGCGAGTTGTCCTTGAACATATTCATGCATATCAAGGGCTGTAACAAGAGAGACCGAAGAGGGAAGTCTCCAGTTTTCTTCATCTCGCGAGGGTTGTATCCAATCGTAAATTCTGCTGTGAGCCTCTTTTTGCCACCTCACTGCGTCATTATACAAAATTGAGATCTCCGCAAGCTGTTTCTTGTGAAAAATCGTCGTCTTTTCGGCTAGGGTGAAATCGCCTCTGCCTTTTAGGGTAAGACAACGTATAAGGCGTTGAAGTAAGCTGGGGTGGATTTTGTTTATTTCTGCATCAATCCAAGCTAGAGGATTTGGTGTCGCAGGTTGAAGTCCTTGACTAGTGTCTGTTGCGGATGGTTGGGCAGAAAACCCTTTTGATTCTCCTGTTGACCCTATCATAACACCACCATAAGTATAATGTTTTATTTAGATCTGGCTTGTGAGAATTGGGGTCTGGCTTGTGATTTGTAATTTGGGCTGCAACAGAGTTTTAAAATAAAGGTTGCCCAAATTGCAAATCGCATGCCTGAACCCTATTCTCAACAAGCCTTAACCCATTCTTAACAAGCCTCAGCCTCAACAAGCGGTCATTGGTTTAGTTTCCTCCAAGGGGATTAAATATAGCTCTAATGACTTATAATTCCCTCTGCGTCTCCCCGCCTCTGCGTCTCTGCGTTAATCATTATAACGAATTTAACGCAGAGACGCAGAGACGGGGAGACGCAGAGGGAATTATAAGTTTCGTTAAGGCTATCTTTAGCCAATTCTATACTTCTCAGAAGGTGTTCGTGCCCAAGAATAAATTAACTCAATCTGTGGACCAAAATGTTGAAGGTCTCCTAGAAATTGTTGAACTAACGGACTGGAATCGATAACTCCTTTGTCAGCAGTTTTTTCGAGTTGTTCAATGATAGTAAGGAGACCTCTAACCTCAGTTCTAATATCTGCTTGAGACAGTGCTTTGTTAGGAGGTGTGACCGGTGTGAGCTGTTTAACAACAAAGTTATAAAGGGCTGTTGTGGCTCCAATACAGGTGCTTTCTACCGCTTTTTTAATCTCTTTATGATCTAACGGAGATGCTGATCTCAATTCATCCAATTCATCGAACTTGAGGGATTTTATGATTTGCTCATCTGTAAAGAGAGTACCCTTTGGAAGTTTTTCAATTTTTCTTGCCAGTACAAAAGACAAACGCGTTTTCATATCTTGTAAAATTGTTATCTGTCCAGGTTCTAAGGCTGGGCTTTCAATCGCCCGAACCCGACTGGACTCAGATGAGGAATCTGCTTTGGAACTTTCCGGCATTTTTGAAAATGTAAATGCCTGATCAGAGAGAATCCTATCAGGATCAACGGCATGCAAAGGATGATATTTTGGTAAATCCTTCAAGTGCTTCTCAACTATTTGTATAAACTCGAATCGACCGGAACCGGTTGGTTCTTCAAGTTTGCGTAGTTCATCTCCAGCTGCACTCAAGGATTGAGTAAAGGAGAGTTTATTAGTTCCTGTCGTTGGCGAATCGTAGCGGCTTCGAGTAAGGGCTTCGATAGCCCTACCCATTTCAATTCTCTCCATTTCTAATTCTTCACCTTTTTTTCCTGACAGTATTTTTTTATAATGTTCATATAAGGCAGTAGCATCACCTTCAAAAATTAATAGTGCATTGTAGATATGTGCCCCAGCCTTGAATAATGGATCTGCTGATCGTGCGATCTCTTCTAATGTAAAAGGAGTATCCCTGTCTGCTATTTCTGGAAATATTTTGCTAAAGCTTTTTTTGAATGCGGCTCGCTCTGCTAATATGAGGCCCTCTTTTGCTTCTTTTGCTTTTTTAGCTTTAGCTTCTTTGCCACTCCCTTCTACTGATTGGGTAGTCGGGATTGTATGGGTATCTTTTGTCTCTTGTTCTTTTTTCAGTTTTGTTTCAGCTATAATTTCAGATGCTCTTGTACCCAGTAATCCAGCAGAAGGAGGGGGAGGGGAAATAAGAGCAGAAGGGGTGGAGAGTAGCAAATCCCTCAGAGCTCCGATTTTTTCCTTAAGTGCATTAAGTGCATTGAATTGTTCCCTTTTTCCTACTGGAACAGCATCCTCAGTGACTAAATTGGATTCGATCTCTCTTGCAAGTCTATCAAATTCCTCGTTAGTTTCAACAAATGAGTCGTAAGCTTTTTTGAGATTTTCACAATATTTAATATAATACTTTTTAATGTTATCATCGACCTGAGGTTGTTCTGTGGTAGCAGGAACATGACGTTTCAAAGCGTCGAATTTTACTTGAAGAGTCTTCAGTTGTTCCATATATTCTTTGGCTTTTTCAGGAGTGAAAACGTTGAGAACGATACCTGCACGAATGGTATCCATGAGTTCATCCAGTGCCTGAATTTGCGATGGAGCATCAACTCCAGGCAAAATCATTTGAAAATCAGGACTTTCGGAGCAACACTCTTTCCAAAGCTTTTGTTGTTCCTCATTTAACCAAGGTCTGACTTTAACTCTTATATTTTTATCGAGATCGGTAACTAATTTTCTGAGTGCTGGAAATTCCTTGAGCCAATCACTTTTAATTAAATCTGTGCTTATACAAAATGTTTTATTCCATAAAATGGATTCTGCTGAGTATAATACAGAACCTAAGGAGGAGAGAAATTCTCTTTGAGGGACGGTTCGTCTATCAGCTAATGAATTTAATTCATTTAAAATGCGATAGGAAAACATTATTACATTTCTAGGGTAATTGTCTGATGAAAAAGTAATATCTTGGAAGGGTTGGGATTCCCCACGTTCTAAAGCGTTTTCAAGCTGTTGTAGTCCAATAGCTGAATCCTTCTCTTTCTTATCGCTTTCAGATATCACCGTTTCTGTGGTGGTGCTTGTTGTCGTAGTTACTTCAGCAACGCGTTCTGTAACGACTGGAGGGCTTCTGTGTTGCTCGCAGTATGCATCATAGATCTTTGTAATGTCATTAGGCGGATCAAAAGTACCAAGCCTTCTATTCCAAGCTGCGATCCGCTCCCTGTGCATTGCGGCAACGTCGGCTGGAAATGCCCCCCAAACAATGCCTAGACGTACCGCATCCATCAGTTCTTTCAGTGCAACAAATTTTGCTATGGGATTGTCCCCAGGCAGTATCTCTTCAAGGGCTTTGGGATCAAGTAAGGGAGAGGGGTCACATCTGTTCCACAGAGTAAGGTCCGTTGGGCTCAACATATTCTGAGGAAGGGTTCCTACTAAGTCATTGAACTTCGTCATTAATGTCTGAATGCCTGGGTAAGATTTTCCTAATTCTACTAGTCCTTCATTGAATTCCACATGTCGTTGTCTTAATTCCTGAATTTCTTTTGTTGCAATTGCGATAGAGGAAAGCCATTTACGTTGAGATTGATATTTAGCAGGGTCTAGAATGTCTTTTAGTTTGCGGAACAAAATGTATGTCTGTGCAGCAGTTGAGATAATGGGATTGTCTGATCTACTGAGAATAACCTCTACAGGGGTACTGCTGCCAAGTATGACCACCGATGCTGCCGGCCTTCTACTTCCTGGTAAAGGCTGAGTCACTTTAAAACGCCCTATGAGTGTATTATCAAACTTTCGTAAGTCTTGTCGCTCTAAACCTTGTTGCTCATCGTATTCAGCTTCTAATTTTTTCAGCCTCGCGCTTGCGTCAGCCAATTCGGCTTCCATTTTAGCTTTCAAGGGATGATTGGGGTACTTTGCTATTTTTTCGACTATATCTTTTATAGTTTCATCATGATACCCTCTAGCTTTTTTAAGAGTTTCAGCCGACACTGATAAACTATTGATATTCAGTCGTACAATCAATTCTCTCACAACCTCAAAAGGTCCATCTGATATTCTCTCCCGAAGATTGTCCAGAAAAGGATTTTTAACCCCTTTAGCCATTCGAGAGCTTTCCATTGTAAACTCTTCTTCTAAACGAGAGCAGTATTGAATATACAGCACATCAACAGGGTTGTCGTCGACTTTAGCCTTGTCTTCGACCTCTTTTACAAGCTTTAGCTTGTCTTCGACTAGTTGAATTAGTCCCATTTTATCGTAAACAATATTCCGATGAAAATGTTTATTTTTCACTCCAAGCATCATATAGAGTTTAAATCGATCAACAGCGAGCTTGACTTGTTCTCGTTGTTTTTCAGAAATTTCGGGATCTTTTTCATCAACAAATGATTTTAAATCTTTTTCATCCTGTTCAGTTTTGGCGATAAGTTCTATTCCCATGTCACTATAGAAGAACTCTTTATTTATCCTATGACTAATATCCCATGCCATTGATATACAGTTGCTAAATCGTTCATTTAGTTCTCTGATGTTTTCTTCAGGCATCTCTTGATAAGCCTGGCGTAATCGATCTAGAACAAGTCCTTTTTGCTGTTGTAGTTCGGGCAAGCGGGAATAATCTTTGTGAGCGTTGATATCAAGCGTTTTGACAAATCCTTCGTAGCTACTTGCTAAGGCTTTTAATGCTGGGTTTGCACTGCCTTCAAGCAGAGCTATTGCTTCTCTAAATTGTTTTTGAAACTCTGGATTCGGACCCCAGGATTTCGCTCGGTGATCAGATCCATAAAGTTCTTGGACGGTAGAACATAGTGTGAGGGCATCCCATTCTTGTCGACTGATTCCAAAACCTTCCTGATAGGGAGGTTTGCGTCTTAACATATCTACGAATCCTGCTGGCACTTTTGTTTTGTCAAGACAGGACTTGGGGTCTGAATCAAATTTTTCGAACAGTTTCCTTACCGCTTCGTATAAGGGAGAATCAGACTCAGATACGTCTCTGACATGGTCGATCTCTTTTTCAAGTTTTGCAATTTCATCGAGGGTTGATGTAATAACCAGTCCGTATTGAGGCGTACGAAGATATAAAAGTGTATCCATGTTTTCGGATAATTCTACTAGTTGTCTTGCCGGTCCTCTTTTTAGTTGATCGGCAAGTTGTTTGAATGGGACTTCGGTTTGAATAGTTCCTAATTTTTTTAGATTAACAAATTCATTCGCCTGAACTACTGTCTGAGCTTTTTGACGTTCCATGAATTTTATGTAGGTTTGATGCAATTGAGATGGGTGAGCCTTTAACCACTCTTCACCGAGCTTTGTATTAATAGTCGCAATCTTATCCATCACTCCAAACAAAGTCTCGTAGTCGTCATTGTCAACGATTCCAATCATGACCTGAGCTCGCAAAATGTCAGCAATGCGGTTGATTTCAGCTTTATTGAATGTTGCAGCTTCTTTTTCATCTGCTTTTAAAAATGCTTCGAGCTCAGGGCCTTCATCTTTTGTAAGTGTTCCAATGTCTCGCCATCCCTCTCTAAAGGATATTTTAATATTCGGATCCAGAAGTACCCTAGCCTTAACTATTGAAGGAAAATGCTGTTGTATATCACGGTAGTCAGCCACTTCGAGAACCCTTTCTCTAAACAAAAGGCCGTTATCAACGTGCTTGATAGATTTCGACATTATGCCTTCATTTATTTGGACATATCCACAACAAAGAGCATTTATAGAAACTAGTAGGGGGTTTGGAGAGGTGGCTAAGCGTGTGGATGCATCCGACAATGGTTCCATGTTTGCCAGGGCTATGTCTCTAACAGCTTTTGGATTCATTAATGTTAGCTGAAAATACATCAGGGCTTCCAACAATTGTAGATCCTTCCATTCCTGTTCGGTAAATCCTTTTGAAGAGATCCCACCATAGGGTTTATTGGTTTTGATTAGCTCGAGTCTTTTATTGAATTCCGCTTGACGTTTTGCAGCTGTGATGTTGATGGGCTGGAGCTGAGCTGGAGGGCCTGCTATGCTCGGAAATTGACTGGAGATTTTTACCATTTGTTGCTGGCGGAATGCAAATAATGGAGAATCCATCTGCTGATGTTGTAAAAACCCAGCTCTATTCCAAGGTGGGCTATTACTGAATAGGCTATTCCATACATTTGGAAGTTCATTAAGAGTTTGCTGGATGTGCCATTTGATCAGCGGGTGCCCATCTTCGATTTTTTTTAATAGCTTAGGCTGCTGTGTTTTTAAATATGTGACTAGTAGGACAAGATTCTCCTGAGCTTTGTAGTCAGAATCTTTTGCGGTGAAGGCTTTGGAAGCTAACTCACTGATGAGTCTTCTCCACCCGTCTACGGATAGTTTCGATGGATTATCTTTTGTTGAAGAGATCGTCCAAAGATTAGCAAGAAAAAGTTTATGATCTTTCAAGATGGAATCTTCTCTTAAATCTCCGCTTGGAATCACACCTGGGAATTTACGGTCGTCCTCATCGGTCAACAACTCACGGTCTAAAAATTTATTAAATTCATTTTCAAAGATGTCTTTGTGTTCTTTAGTTTTTTCCGCGCTTTCTGCAAGTTGATTTCGATGTTGTTTGATTAATTTTTGTAGCTCTTTATCAACACTTGCAGGTACGGGTGCATCAGCAGAAGTAGTTTTGATTGAACTCACTATGGTTTCTAAGTTGGCAAGGCGCTCCGTTGCAGCCTTTATTGTGTTGACGGCGGCTTCAAGATCTTCTTTTACTTTTAATTGAAGTGATATGGCTTCCAAGCCTCCAATTTTTCTTGGTTTCCTTGTTGCCCATGGCTCGAGCGCTTTTGCTACTCTTTGTTGTCTTTTCAAAACGTCTTTTGAGAGAGTTTTTATCGTTTCCATTTGTTTTTTGAGGAATACGGCTTTTTTTTCGGAATCTGTCATTTTTTTGTTAGAAAAGAGTCGTGCGAACCAGGAGGGTTTAATTTTGGCAAGTTCAGCTTGGATCCATCTTTCGGAGTTTGATAGAGCGGGTGTTGCAATGGCCGCTGTGCGTTCTAACGTGGTGGGTGTGCCAGCAGAAGTTGGCTTTGTTTCGCCGAATTCGTATTTTTTTTCTTTTTCTTCAGAAGGTGGGGGGAGGGGGACTGAACTTGGGTGTTCAGGAATTGATGATGGCCTGAGTAATGATGAATCTGAAGAACCTGATGGTGGTGTTGTAGCAGCCATAATATTATTCCTCTTTTTGTCTTTCTGCTATTTATCATTAATTGTTAATTGTATTAACACGTGATATAGCTTAACACAGTTGGGCTAAAACTACAAATAACATAAAACTCCTTTTTCTTTCTTTGTTTTGCAGTGGTGCCGGCCCTCCGGGACGGGGTATGTTGGTTGGTACTTACCCAGGCTTCGCTTACCCCTCCGGGGAGCTTCAGCCTGGGCTATTACGTGAACAGCCCTCCGGGCTGTCTGCAACGATTAACATAAAACTCCTTTTTCTTTCTTTGTTTTGTAGTGGTGCCGGCCCTCCGGGACGGGATGTGTTGTTGGCGCTTACCCAGGCTTCGCTTACCCCTCCGGGGAGCTTCAGCCTGGGCTATTACGTGAACAGGCCCTCCGGGCTGTCTGCAACGATCTTTATTGGATAACAGCCGGCAGATTCAACATAACAAACAACAGAGGTTGCAAACAGCCCGGAGGGCCTGTTCACGTAATAGCCCAGGCTGAAGCCCCCCGGAGGGGTAAGCGAAGCCTGGGTAAGCACCAACCATCACATCCCGTCCCGGAGGGCCGGCACAAACCACAAACCACAACCCCCTTCTACATCTAAGCTGCGTGTTTATCCAATTTGTCTTGTAAAATCTGCACCCTCTCTACTATACGCAAACGCCTCACATCTGCCTCTGGTATCCTCCACAGCTTAGAGTCTTTTAACCTTTCAATTTCCTCTTTATCCTTCTTACTAGGAACTCCCGCTTTAAAAACTCGTGCAAAAAGCTCCTCAAATCGATCCAGAGCATCAAAAATCTCGCCTTGATTGTTAATTTTCACAAAATGGAGCAATGCCCGTAGATCCCTTGTCGTTTTATCATCAGAACGATGAGCAATTAATTCTTCGGCTTGTCTTAAGGATTGCTCAACATGCTTTTTAATTAATTCTCTAATCAGATTCTCTTTACATTGTAAAAAAGGCTCCACAAACGCATAAGATTTGCGATACTCTTCTTCTAATTGTTTTTTCAGTTTCTTTGGAATGTCAATCTTCTCAAAAGATTCTTCTATTAGTCTACACAGTTTTCTAGTTTGTTCAATATCCACATCACTTTGAGACCAATCATATTCAAGTTTTCTTGTGCCATTTTTGATAAACTGCACCACATCACGTTTGTCTGGATCTTCGCCAGCATAGTTCCTCTTCCTCATTGCTTCAAGGAAGTGTTGACTAAAGAAGGGCTCTGGCTTTTTAGTTTTTGGTTCTATCGAGGCCCTGTTTAGAGCCTTCTTGATAATGTTTACTTCTCTTGCGAGTTGGAATTGTGTTCGATAGGGTTCGGGTATCGCTTCCATTGCAGAGAGCAATTCAGCCATTGCCTTATTTGCATTGTCTTGCTCTTTAGCATTTAGAGGATGCTCTGTATCGTGTCCTCTGAGAATGTTTCTAACCGATGCCATCTTTACTAAAAATCCTTTATATTGTGCTATTGCTTCATTGCGTGAATCAATCTCTTTAGTCCTAATGATTTCGCTAAACTCGGGCATTACTTCTTGCAATAGGCTTCTGAGAATCGTGTCGCCTTTGAGTCTATCTCGTAAGAGGGGATCTGCGACGATTTGATTAAGAAAATCCATAGTCATTGCTCGTTCGTCTTCAGATGCTCTACCCCAATCTCTAAGAAATACTACGATAACGTTGAAATCCTTTTCAAAGGCACGAGTTCTCTCTCTTAATTTCCTTAGCCTTGTCATGAATGGAGTTTGTTGCATCTTAGGAAGGGTCGCAATCAACTTTGCAAGTTGTTCTAACGCTGTTGCAGAAGGAATGGGATCGAGTTTGGCAAAGCGCTCCTCAAGTTCTTCCTTAGTGGCAGAAAACCTACGATGCATTTCAATTTTTGCCTCCGAGAGATCTTTGCGTATCTTTTGTATTTGTGTTGATCCATCTTTTTCAGAATAGTTCGAGAGAATATCCTCTGCTTGCTCAAGGCTCTTTGATGAACTTTCAGCAATTAAACTCTCAATCAGCCATTTGTCGCGCTCCCAACTACTCTCTAAGGGCTTTGTCTCAGTCTCCTCTTCGGGCGCCTTGCCTGGTTCGCGGACTTCTGTGCTGCTGACTACATTACGAATGGGGAGCTCATGCAAGGCTTGTTCGATGCGCCACTTGATCAATGGATGACCCTCTTCGATTTTCTTGAGCAATCTGGGTTCTTTTTCTCTGATGTACTCAACCAATGCAACTAGATCTCGCTGCGCCTTAGAAGTAATTGCAGGATCGTTCTCTAAGGTAAAGGCTTGGTAACCTAGCCTGCTGATTAAGTTTCGCCATCCTTCGACAGAGAGTCTTAATAGCTGTTTTTTATCAACTCCAGAAGACCCAAGATCATCCACAAATTTTCGATGTTCCTTCAACAAGGGGTCTTCTTCTTTGGAATCATCTGTTCGAATCTCGCTAGGAGGGGGTATAATACCGAAACGGGTGCCAGTGCCTTCTGCGGATAATGCACGAGTTACAGAGGGCATAAAACCGAGTTGAAAAATCCCTTCTTGCTCAATCGATGTTTTAGTGGGTGCGTTGAGTTGTTTTTGATGCTTTTGAATCAGATTTTGGACCTCTTTATCAACATTAACTTCTGTAGGCACCGTAGACATAACTGTTGGAGTAATTGCAACAAAATGTTCCAAAGTGTGGAGTCGATGAGTGACTGCTTTCAGTGTATTATTAATTTGCGCAAGTTCATTGCTCACATATATTTGAAGATTTAGTGGCTCAAGGGCGTCCATATGCTTAAATGGCTTAATGTTTAGCTGTTTTCTTGTCTGTAAGTTTGTCCATGGGTTCAGGATTTTACTGAGCTTTTGTTGTCTTTTTAGAACGTCTTTGTAAAGTTTAGTGATAGTTTTGAGGTGCTTTTTGATGAATATTGCTTTTTTTTCTGAAGGCGATAGAGTTTTTTTAAAGAAGGTTCGCATAAACCAGGAGGGTTTGATTTTGGCAAGTTCGGCGTCAGCTGCCATTGTGAAGCCTGCGAGGATGGGTGTGGCGATGGTTGTGGTATGGGCGATTGTGGTGATGGTTGAGGGTTGAGTTGTGGAAGGGGTGTGTGTGAGAGGGGGTGGTGTTGTGGGAGATGTTCGTTTTTCTTCGCCTGGGATAGATTGAGGGGTATGTGGAATGTGTGTGGGCGTTGTGTGAGTTGGTCGATGTGGTTGTGGTGCTGAAGTGGACATAGTATTTTCCTCATATATGCCTATCGTCAGGTCGTTGGCCTGAAGATGGTGCCCTGTGTTAAGGCCCGAAGGGCAGGCATTGCACAGCCCAGGCCTTCGCTTCGCTCCGACCTGGGCTGTGAAATGCCTGCCCTTCGGGCCTTAACACAGGGCACCATCTTCAGGCCCGAGGTCTGTCTTTGCTCTTGCTTCTCCTCTCTTCTAACAATTGCAGCCTTTCTTTCATGCGCAGGCGTTTCACTACATCTGCAGGCAGCCCAGCCATGTACGATTGAAGAAGTTTTAAGTCTCCCTCTTCGGGAATCTTAGCTCTATAAGCTTTATTAAAAACATCATTCCAGTTCTTAATATTGTAACTTAAATAATGTCTTTGAACTGAGACTTTTCTAGCGTTGAGCTTCTGTTGAAGTGCTATTATCTCCGGATCTGGTACCTTACCTTTTCGGGAAGATCGTTTCGATAGCATTCTTTCTGCAATAAGCACTTGATCCGCAGTCCCTTCAATTGATTCACTGATTTGTTTTAGATCGTATTTTATTGCTGGCATCAGAATTCTTTTTGATAATTGTTCTTCAGCCTGTCTTAACTCTTTTAATACCTGTTTTGGCTCACCCTCTTCTTTAAGAGCCTTTTCGTATATTGCTATTTCCTTTTGGAGGCCAAATTGCGTTTTATAGGGCTCAGGGATCCTATCTGCATGTGCTTTCATGATCCTGAGATGCTCAACTGCTGATTTTCTCTTGCGTTCCGAAAGAGGTTTATCTTTATTTGATCGATCTACAATAAGATTCCTTAAATTGGTCTTCTCTTCTAGAAATTTGCCATATGCTTCTAAGGCTGCAGCTTGTTGTTTTTCAGTAAAATCATAATAAATCTCTTTCAGATTTAGCACATTATCGCGATCCAATCGATCTATGAGGCCTGGTTCAGATTCTATTCTTTCTCTTATTTCGGGATTATCCCGTATCTGCTGAGTAATAAACTCATTAATGGCTTGTTTTGCTCGCCATGGTGCTTCTGACGGTACGGTATCTAAGTTTCTAAGATCCTCTTTTATTTTGTTTAAAACCAATTCAACGTTACTAGGAGGGGTTGTTGTTGAGGATAGTGTCGGTGCTTCTTCTGCCTTCAACTTACTTTCTTCTGGAGGAGGCGACAAAGGGGGAGAACGAGGAGCTGCAATCGTTCCAGCGCCGCCAGAAACGGGTGCTGATGACGCTAGCGGCATTGGCGTAGCTGTAAGTGTCGAGGCTGTTGAAGTTGTAGAAATTGTAGTACTTGGAGGAGTTGAAGTTGCAGTAGTTGCCGTAGTTGGTGGTATTGGCATGGTTGGCGTTGACATTGTCGTGGTCGTAGGCCGAGGCGTTGCAGATGTAGCTGTTGTCGCCGGTGTTGATGACGACGACGACGATGAAGCCGAAGCCACAGATGCTTTAGCCTTTTTTTCGCGCAAATATCTTACCCTATTCTCTAGACGATCTGCGTCTGTGCTACTTCCTTGGAATCGTTTTATAATACTTTCAAGAACCCCTATTTGTTCTGGGTTGGGGTTAGAAGTATTAGCTTTGTTAAAAGCGGCATCGAATGCATTCATATCTTCGAAGATTTTTTTATGTAATTCGATCTGTGCATTAGTAAGCGCCTCGCGTAGTCTCAGTGTTTTCTCATCCTTATAAGACCGTCGAGCGATAATAGCTTCAGCTGCTCTTAAGGGGCGTATTCCTTCCTGCTTGATTAATGTTTCGAAGGATCCATCAGTTCCTTTTAAGTGGGGTCTAATAGTCCCCTTGACCCTAAGAAATTCTCCTTGTAATTCCTTGATGCGAGCTTTTTCTGTCTTAGAAAAGTCTTTCGACGCAACCGCCTTTTTCAGTGCGCTTTTTACTAGAGCATAAAGTTCATTCAGTTTATCGATATCAATTGTCTCACTGTTAAACCAGCCATCGGCAATCTTCCTTAATCCATTTCGAATGGTGAGGAGTTCTGGAGGCCAACCGCGATCCTCAGCAGAGTGAATGCGGTTCATCTCTGCAAGGAAATCGCGATCCAAGAATGCGCCGATTTCTTTTGTTTTAGATTTTTTTAATTTTGTTTCAGCCTGTTTGGAAACCTTTACAGCTTTTGGAGTGGTACCTGCTACTGGAATTTCGGCCTCTTCATAAGCAGCTGTAAGAGCTTTTATATCCTCTTCTTTAATTCCAAATTGTGTTCTGTATGGCTCGGGAATGTTGTTAAAGGAGTGTGTCATATCATAAAGATATTTCCGAGCCTGTTTTTGCTGTTCTGGTGTGAATTGTTTTGCTGAACCTTTTGCTGCAAGCATCCATCTTAATTGAGACATGTTTGATAGGAATGAGCGATAGTTACTTAACTTATTTGCACGTGCTGTTTTGTTAGTTACCTGCAGCCACGGTGACAATCCGATGGATTTTATCTGATCCATCAGTTTTGGGTCAGATAGTACTTTTTCTTGTACATCAGGACGAGTATTCAGGGCTTCAGTGACCTCACCTTTGATTTTTGACTTTAGTTTTTCTCGTTCTTCTGGGACAGCTGCGCTATATCTTGCGAGATTTGTTTCTATAGTGCTTAACACCTCAGCAAGTGGTTTCGTTCTCCCTTCAGCTTCTTCTTTGCTTTCAGGTTTTGGAGGCCCAAAAAATGGTCGTGCTGTTGCAGGAGCTGCTGGAGGCACGGCAACTGCTTGAGCTGTAGTCGTCGTTCGTGTGCTGCTTAATGAGGTCGGTGCTGTCGTCGATGCGGCTCGAATCTCGGGTCTTTTGAGAGCTGCATTGTATGCTTCTTCCAGTTTTAGCGTGGTTTCATCTTTCGGCGTAGGGCGATGATCTATGAGTTCTTTTGCCTGCATTAATGTAAATTCTGTTCCTTCTCTTATTAATCTAGAGATAAGGGTATCACTAGACTTTAAGAAAGGTTCGATGGACTGCTCGATACTTTCAAGATTCCTTTGCAGTTCCCGTTTTTCTATCTCAGGTATTGCAGGGTCTTCCAAAAGCTTTTTTATTTGAATAATGCGTTCTTTTGTTTCATCAATTTTAATGTTTCTTCGCATCCAATCGGCTTGGATTTTTGCAATGCCCTCTCTGATTAGTGTTTGGGAAGGAACTGTAGGCGCTGGTGGTGGAAGAGGTGCAGTTGCGAATGGAAGAGGTGCAGTTGGTAAAAGCTGCGCTGGACCTTCTGTTACAGTTTCTGGCTCAATAGGAGCTGGTGCGGGAGGAAGAGGTGGGGGCTCCTCTGAGTCAGCTCTTTCTCTAACACCTGGAACAACAACAGTTGGGCCAACATCAACACCAACAACACGACCCGGTTCAGAAGTAGGCTGAGGTGTTGAAGAAAGTGTTGGAGGTTGATCTATCGGTGCAGTACCAGTTGCAGTTGTAGATGGGAATGGAGTTGGTGGGGGTTCAGAAGTTGCGCTTGTTGTAGCTTCTCTTTCGTATTGTGCGTATCGTTCTTTAGCTTTGTCTTCGGGGTAATATCTCTCATAATGAGCTTTTAAGTCAGATTCATAAAGAGATACATCAAAGCCACCCAAAGTTTCTATCTGAAGTTTTAGATATTTCTCGTTAGATTCGATAGCTGTTTTTTTAGTTACCTCGTCTTTTATCACTTCTATTTCTTCAGGAGTAAATAACCCTAATCCAAGTAAATCACTAGATTTATTGTCATAATTCCAATATTCACGAAGTTTGATTAACAAGAGTTCTTGTGTTTGAGTAAGGATCTCTTCTTTACTTCTTGGAGAGCTAATTTTTTCCAATTGATCTAAGACTAATTTATAGTTACGCATCAAGTCAGATGGTGTGCCGTATAACATGGTGGATTGAAAAATTCTAATATTGACTGCTCTTGCCCGTGTTCTAAGTAGGTCTTCGCCGAGGGAGGCAATCTCGTCTTCAGTCCATGGGGGAGGAGGGTTACTTTCGAATTCCTTAGGGGCCCTTTGAATTTGATCTTCGAGCTTTCGAATATTTTCATCCGTTGTCATTTGAGCTTGAAGCAGACGAGCATCTTTAGTTACAACTGTTTGAGTTGTAGGAGGTATTGGCGGTGCCACAGTTGATCTAGGGGCTGCCGCAGGAGGAGGTGTAGTAGTGGCAGCAGGGATTCGGGGTGGTGTTGCAGGGCGAGAACTGCTGCTCGAAGAGGAGGAAGGTGGTGCAGAGGAGGCCGTAGAAAGAGGCGCCAGGCCTTTGGCTTTTCTTAAAGCTTCTAATCTCGAGATTAGGTCGCGTCGTGTTGTTTCAACTGTGGGGTATTCGGAGAGGCTCTTAATGGTCTTTTCGAGGCCTTCCATATCGGCTTTGGCTGGAGTCTCTGCTGTAGAAGCTCTTTCATAATAAGCCTCAAATTGTTTCAGCTCTCGGAAAATGGTTCGTTGTATTTCGCTTTTTGCTGTGTTAAGAAGTCGTTGTAAATTTAGAGTTGTAGGATTGCCATCGCGATGAGCGATAAGTTCCTCTGCCTGTGTTAGGTGTCCATTAATAATTAGTTCTCCGATTTTGTGTTCGTTACTTACACTCTTGTTTACTTTCTGCTTGGTTTTTATGTATGGTTCTATGTCTTTAGTAATTTTTAGTAATTCCTGTTTTATTTTTTCGTTTTCTAATTTGGTCATGTGAGTCTTGCTAAATTCTCTTGTTATTAGAGCTATGAGTTCTTTTGTCTGAGTAACATCAACCCCATTGTGTTCCAAATCATAACGTATTTTTCTTATGCCATTTCTGAGATGTTGTACCTTGGGATCTGGGGCTTTTGGTTCGGCGACCTGCTCTTTTTGCATTGTTTCAGTGAAGGCCGGAGTTGAAACGCGACGCAAAAAGGATTCCAGTGTTTCAGGTTCAGCCCTTCTTGTTTTGGATTCCGTTACTGTAACAGTTGCATTTTCAATAGCTTTGTTAATAATAGCCATTTCTTTAGCAAGACCAAATTGTGTTCTATAGGGTTCGGGTATTCTTGCAACAAAAGAAAGTAGTGATTGTTTGTTCTCGTCCACTACCTTGGTTTCTTTGTAGCTAAGCGGTTTAGATTTGTTTTTTCCTCTGAGAGAATTCCTCGTAGCCGTCATCTGAGCCAAGAAGTTTGTATAGTTTTCTATTGCTTTGCCGTGATCTATCGCATCTTTTTTATTCATCTTCAGGACTATCTCAGGATCTAATACATGGAGCCGATCCATTAGCTCGATATCTGCTCTAATCTTATCTCGTAAGTATGGATGTTGAATGATTCGCTCAATACAGGCTTCCTTTTGAACTTTATAAGATGTTTGTTCTTCAGGTGTTAAGCTTTTCCATCTTACAACAATACCCCCCATTTGTCTTTTTAGGGGTGTAAAACGGGTGTCCAATTCCTCTTTAGAAAGTCGAACTGTCAAATCGCTTCCAGGTATCCCAAACGAAGTCGTTAACGGAATAAAATCAGATGTCGATGGTGGAGGTGCAGCAGTTGCAGTAGTCGTTGAGGCTGGTATTGAAGAAATGCTGGGAGCAGAACCGCTACTCAAAGAAGTGGGCGCTGGAGTCGCTGGTGAGCCTAAGGGAGTTGTTACAGTCGGACTAGGTACTTTTGCTTGTAAGAATTGCAGTCTCTCTTTTAGTTGTAGACGAACTGCATCGGCTTTTGGGATCATTTCGATGATTTTTTCAAGTCGAGATAAGTTTCTGAGGTCAGGATGTGTTTGTGCAGAAGCAATTGCAAAAATCGA
Source organism: Chlamydiota bacterium (assembly GCA_013288825.1). Lineage (GTDB taxonomy): Bacteria > Chlamydiota > Chlamydiia > Chlamydiales > Parachlamydiaceae > JABDBC01. Next base: position 69,814 of record JABDBC010000002.1, on the reverse strand, counting down.
CTCAAATTCATTCATTCTCTCAAAGATGTCTTGATGCATTTTATTTTTTGCCGCAATGACTTCTTCGCGGAGTTTTCGCGTTTCTGTATTATCTTTACGGTAGGCTATAAACAAATCCGCTTGCCTTAGGCTGCCTACAGTCCTTTCATCTATTAGCTTTCTGATTGCCGCAGATTCTCCGGCAAGAGAACGTTCTAGCTTTGATTCTGTTTCTTCTTTTTTTGGACGAATTGCAGCATTATATGCTGCTGTAAAACTTTTCAAGTCTTCTTCGATTTCAAATTGCCCTCTAAAGGGCTCTGGTATTTGGCTAGCACTCTCTAGGGCTTGGAGATGCAAAGTATCAGCGCTTGATCTCTGTTCAGAAGTCAGTGGTTTTGATCCGTCTTTGTGTGCAAGTATGTGTCTTAATAGGGCCATATCTGATGAGAAACCTTGAAAATTTTTCAACGCTTTTTTTCTTGCGGTTAGGTCTTTTGTATCCATCAATGTACTTAGACCGGGTTCTACCCTTTGCAATTTATCCTTGAGACCAATCTGAGCTCTTATTTTATCTCGCAAATAGGAATACTTAATGATATCATTAATAAATTTTTTAAATTCAGCTCGGTTTCTATCTTGCGTATTAGGATTCGCTTCCCATTGCTTAAGAAGATCTTCTAGCTGGGAAAAAGTTTTATCTAATTCTTCTGTAGTCGTCGGAGCTGACGTCAACATAAACAATGTTTGTGGAATAATTGTACGAGGAGGAGGAGGTGGTGGTGGTGGTCTGGTCGTTGTAGGTGCTGCAGGCCCGGTAACGGGTGTACCTGGACCTGGTGGTGTTGAAGAGAGAGTTGCAGTTGTTTGAGCAGATGGTGGAGCGGCGCCTGTTGAAGGGTGGGAAGAGGGTGGTGCCGAAGATGGCCCTGGACCTGGTGGAGTTGGGCCGCCTGCTGAGGGAGGGCCACTAGGAGGAGCGCCGCCCGGTCCAGGACCGCCGGATGGTGGAGGCGGAGGTGGTGGTGTGCCGCCGCCTGTGGGTGGCGGGGTTGTTGGAGGTGGTTGACTTCGTAGTTTGGATAGCCATTGATTACATTGTTCGGCTTGGTCCATCAATGTTTTTTCTCTCAAGCATTCAATTTCTTCCTTAGTAAATGGCTTTAGCTTGCGACTTGGAACAGCTTCTAAACCTGCAACTGCATTATATGTCCATAGATTTAGAGTGGCGTTTAGTCTGCTTTGTTGCAGGATTCGCATTTGCGTTTCAAGTTCTAGTGGTGTTAATGACCCAGCTAAGTTGTTTAATTGATCCATTGCTGCATTATAATGTGTCATCAAGTATAGAGAGGTTTTTGTCATTTGGAGTCTATAAAATCTGATATTCAGCTGCCTAGCTGCTTTAGCTAGCTCAAGCCCGACTTCATCTTTGCCCAACGAACCAATCCGTTGATCAGTCCATACTTCAAAAAAACCTAGAAACACATCATCACTCATATCACGTTGATCAGAAAATTCCTGCGAATGGGATAATTGCGTTTGGGTTAATATGGGTTTTGACGTTGGAGGAGGTTCTGCAGTAGTAGCAGCGGATGGTGGAGCTGCAGCCGTTGTTGTTGCTGTTGTTGCCGCAGGCTCGGTAACGGGCGTGCCTGGACCGGGTGGTGTTGAAGAGAGCGTTGGTATTGTAGGAGTGACGCGTGGTGTGGCTTGAGGTGGTTCCGCAGTAGCAGTAGCTGCTGTGGATGGGGCTGGAGCTGTTGTTGCTGCGCGTGGAGAAGTGCTCGACAATGAAGGTGTAGTAGTAGGAAGTGTTGGTGGCAACGAAGGAGTCGTTTTCATTTTTGCTTCTAGCCACCTTTTCATCCCTATTAGACGATCTTTATGTGTAGGTGTACCTGGAAACCTATCAATCATCTTTTGTAGACGATCTATATCATATACTTGATCTGGTTTTAGCTTTCTAGTGAAGGCAGTATCAAAACGTAATTCAAATTCTTCTACATCTGCAAAAATCTTGCCTAGTAGCTGGATCTTTGCAGTATTGAGTTTTTTACGCAGGTCTAATGTGGTTTGATCTTGATAAGAATAATCAGACATTAAAGTTTCAGCACTTTTCAGTGATTCTACTGTACCTTGTTTTATCAAAGGATCTATGGCACTAGGATCTGCTGTTTTATAGGTTTGCTTTACCTTACTCAATTCAGCTTCACATCCTTTTAGGAAGGCCGCGGCTTCTTCTTTTATGCCGAATTCGGTCTTATAGGGCTCTGGTATTGTATCAAGTGTTTTTTCCATTAGATTATTATGATAATTTGCTTCTTTTCTCTCTACTTGATTATTTATGATTCTACCCATCATCATAGTTCTATAAGTTAATATGGATTGATATGATTCCAAAGCCTCCTTACGCGCTTCGGAGTCATAAGTTCTTAAAGTTTTTAGCGTCTCTGGAGCATAAGTTTGTAGTTTATTTAAGAGCTCTATATCTGCTCTGATTTTTTGTCGTGCATAGGGATGCCTTAGGAGTGTAGTATAGATGAATGTCTGTATTGCAATTTGGTCTTCTGGTGATATCGATTTCCATCTATCGAGGTTATGTTCTATTTCTCTGAAAACTTGGTTGACGGATTTTTCTCCGGCCCGGGCACTTAATAAATTACTAACATCACCTAAGTGGTCATTCCAAAATCTTAGACTTTTTGAATCATAGTCAGATAAAGTTTCAGCTGTCGTGGTAGTAACCGGGGAACGCGGTTGTAATACGTAAGGTGGGGGGCGAACATTATAACTTCTGGCTTGTCTTATCAAAGAAGGGTCTTCCAAACTATTAATCTCTTCTTCAGTCCACAAAGCAAGCTTAGAAGTTGCCATTTTTTCTAACGTTGCAGCCTCACCACTTGCCCAAAGTTTTTCTGTTGCCTTTAATCTTGCAATTTGGAGTTTTTTGAATTCTAATTTGAAGTCACTATCTGACAATAATTCTTTTAATATCTTCAATTCACCGTTTGCATACTTCAAATAAGTAGTCAAATAATAGGGGTCGGTTTCAATCTGCGTTCTAAGAGTAGAAAGGGCTGTTTTAGCTTTATCCCTTGCTTCTTGTTGAGCTTTAGTAAGAGTAAGGGCTGGAGTGGTTGAGCTTTTTGGGCCTGCTCCAAAAGGAGCGCTGATTGTTGCGCTAGCCTGAGTTGTGGTAGTTGTTGTTGTCGCAGAGGGTGGAGCGCCACCTGTTGAGGGCGGTGGGGAAGAGGGTGGTGCCGCAGGAGTGCGTGGCGAAGAAGTAGATGGGGCTGGTCCTGGACCTGAAGGAGGTGCGCCGCCTGCGCCAGATGGTGGTGGAGGACCACCTGCGCCTGGACCAGAGCCTGGCGGTGGTGTGCTGCCGCCTGCGGGTGGCGTAGTTGCTGGTTTACCGAATTTCTCCTGTAGAATGTCATTCCTCACGACTAGGCCGCGTCGACCCTTAAAGGGTTCTGGGACCTGGCCGACCCTCTGCTTAAGTTCGTTAAGTTCTGTAGGATTAAGGGCTTCTTTGGAAGATTTTGCAACCAATTTTTCAAATTCATCTAAGCTTTTGAAAATGTTACTATATCTTTTTATTTTCTCACTTTTAAGATGGCTTAATAAAGCCGTTTTGTTTGCGTTATTAGGAAGTAATGCAATTAGTCTTTCTGCCTTTTCATAGCTTTCCAATTTCTGATCAAATATTAGCTTATTTAATTTTTGACGAGTGATGGGTTCTTCAGGAGCAGGACGTTCTTCAGCTTTTCCTTCCCTCTCTCCTGCTGTTTTCAGCTTTAGTTCTTCTTCGATTGCTAGGAGCCCGCTATAAGAAATCAAATCCGGTGCTAATTTATTATTTAAGAATTTTCCATAGCCATCTAAGGCAATTTTACGTTGGCGCGTATCTGCAGCTTGTATTGAGTTACGAAGATGTGGATTGATTTCCTGTAATTGATCCATGAGTCCCATGTCAGATCTCATCCTATCTCTTAAATAAGGATTTTCCACGAACAGATTTTGATAATAAGCTACAAAATCGCGGTCAATTGCTCGCTGGGCTTCTCCTGGGACTGTTTCTTTGCGTAGCCTAATTGCTTGTTGTAATAGAGCAAACGCTCGTTCACAACTTTCTGGGGTATTCGTTTTAAGTAGTCCTGTTAAAGGCTCAAAAATGGACAATAGCGTTGGAGGAACGGGAGGAATCACTGGTGGCGGTGGTGGTGCAGCTCCGACAGGGGTTGTCGTAGCTGTTGTCGTAGTCGTGGTCGTAGGAGCTGCAGTGGGTCTGAGGGGAGGTGGTGCAAAAGTGGCTGTAGTTGGTGCTGTAGTAGTGGTTGGGGTCGTCAGTGGCTGCAGCGGCAATCTCGTTCCCTCCGCTGGTGATGTGAGAGGAGGTCCAAATGGACTAGTTGTGAAGGCGGTGCTCGATAGGGGCCTTGTTGCACTAGGAGTTGAGGACAGACTTGTTGGTGAAGATATTGGTCCGGTGATCGGTGGAACGCCAGCTCTTTCCCTTATGAGTTTTAACCTAGCATCGAGACCACGTTGATCAACAAAAGATGGATTGGCAGCACTTATGATACCTACTAATTCTTCGAGACTTTTAGTAGCAATTGGATCAATAGTCGGACTTAAGTAAGCCTTTGCAAAGACTCTTTCAAATTCGTCCAAGGCATCAAAAACTTTGGCATGTATTTGTTGTTTTGCGCCAATAAGCAGACCCGTGAGTTGATCTCTATCACGCTCTGATAGGATGCGATGAGTAATGAGGTACTCTGCTCGACTTAAGCTATCTAGACCCCTTCCTGCTGTTATAAAGGCTCTTATAGCCGTTGTTTCGATAGCTGTCGCCGCAGACATTTTGGGAGCTTCGCCTTTAAAGTTCATTAGCTCAGAAATCTTTGTTAATTCGTCGGGAATTCCGTACTGTAGTTGATAAGGTTGGGCAGCACCACCTACCACGCCTTCTACGCTAAGCATTTCAGCTTTTATTTTACCGACCTCTGCGCCGATCTCTTCTCTTTTAGTTTGTTTAAAATATCTTCTGTTAAGATGAAATTTTAAATTAACTATGCATTTTAAGTATTGGCCAAATGTAGCTTTGACCAGATCATCTTTTTTTAGCATTTGGTCGTTTGAACCTGGTGCTATTACTAGCAATGGACCAATCAGGCCAACATTCCTTCTCATCGCATCTCGTAAGTTTATGTCGGAATGTTGAATGATTTTACCGATATGTTGTCTCAATTCCTTTTGGATTTTTTCTCGCTCCTCTGAATTTGATCCTTCCCATATGGCAATAGCTTCCTCCAGATAAGGCAATGCACTGTTGAGATTGTCCAAAGAAGGACTTTCGCCTTTCAACGATCCCTCCAAAGACTTCAAAATGGCCCCCAAAGGACGCAAAGTAGGAGGTCTACGTGGTGGCGTTAAAGTAGTCGATGAGGTAATAGGTGCTGTAGTAGCAGAAGTGGTCGCAGTTGTAAATCGCAGTGTTTCAATGAGGGGTTTGTTCAGCTCTTGCAATGCGGGATGTTTGTGCCAGATTGCCTCTAACTCAAATAGGATAGAGTCAAAACCTTTTGAATTGTCCGGAATCTTCAACAACAAATCACTTGCGCGCTCTTTTGCTTTCTCTATGTCTGCAGGAACTTGGCTTTGAAGTGTCTCAGCAGCAAGTTTTCGCAGTCTTGCCATTTCTTCGATTGGGTCAAGTTGTAAGCTAGGATTCCGTTTCCACAGTTCCATTAATTGAGGTGCAATTTCGGGAAATCGTTGCGGCTCTGTTTGAATCTGATCTAGGAGATTTACTACGGAAGGTAGTCCAGGAAGCGGAGGTGGTGGAGCTTCGCCCGTAGATGGTGTGGTTGTTGTTGCGCTCATCGCATTGAATTTTTTTATTATAAATTCACGTCTGCCCATGAGATTGCGTTGTTTTGCAACAGCCCCTAGAGAGCTGTAGGTCCGATTGAGTGTATCTAATACGCTCTGGTCAGGTGTTGACGCCTTGCAGCCCCTTGCAAAAGCCTCCTCAAATTCATCCAATTGACTGAAGATAGCCTTATGTTTTGCAGTCGTTGTGTCAACAAAAGATGATCGTTGAAGATCTCTTGCTCCGTACTTTACTTCAATCTCATCAGCCCTAAATTGTGATCGATATGGTTCTGCTATGGCATCTATCGCATCAGCGGAAAAAGTTAAATAGAGTCTATATCCCCTAAGGGCTACCTCGCGTTCCGTATTATCGGCCTTCGTCATCAGTATTTGTAGATTTGGTTGAATTTGAAGCAATTGAGACATGAGGATTGGATCAGACCTCATCTGATCGCGTAAGTAAGGTTGGAAATTCAACGAAGAGATAAATCCCTCTATTTGTGCTGCGATTGCTGCTTTTTCTGTTACATTGCTAGTTCTATCCCATATTTGAACGCATTGTTTCAATATGGAGAATGCCTTATCGGCCTTTGTTTGAGTGATATCTATAAAAAGACCTTGATCTTTTGTAGATTTTATCAATCCTGGTACCGAAGGTAGTCCAGGAAGCGGGGGTTGCGTAGCTACACGAGATGCTGCTGTGGCAGTTGTTGTTGTAGTTGTGGGGGGGCCTGATGTGCCGGGGCTGCCTGTTGGGAGCGGTGGAGGAGGAGGTGGTGGTGGCGGTGTGCCGCGGCCTGTTGGTGGTTGCGGAGTTGTTGGAGGTTGTGATCTATATTTGTGGATTATCGATTCTAATCGAGTGTTAATGTTACGTAGCGTTATATGTGGCTCTGGAATACTCCTTGCTATCTCGATAAGTTTTGTCAAGAGGCCTTCATCTATAGTGGGAGCTTGGTAAGCTTGTGCGAACAAAAGCTCAAATCTATCTAAGTTAAAAAAGATTCTCTCATGCATCTCAAGTTTTGCTTCAATCAGCTTCTCCGAAAGCTCCTTCCTTAACTTATCATCCATTAAAGTATGAGTAATTTGAAACTCTGCATGGCTTAAGCTTCCTGGGGTCCCAGATTTTATTAATGCGTGAATATCACTTACTGTAGTATCGCTGAATATGAGCAGCGGTTCGGGATGCATTACTAACGATTGAGTTGATAGAATCTGATTCAATTCATCGTCAAGTCCGAATTGTGCACTATAGGGCTGAGTTATGAGGGCTTGACTTCTCAATAGCGCCTGTTGTGCCTTTATCGGGCTTTCAAAGGGGTTTTCTCGTACAGGGGGGGCAAGTACGAAGGCGCGGCTTTGGGCTTGTAGAGATTTTAAGTTAACAAGTATCTGTAATAATGTTCCATATTGTATCAATATTTGTTCCCGTTCGATATTGTCTTTCTTATTCATAGCTTCGATGCGATCTGGTGCTATTTTTATCAGAGGAAGAAGGAGAAACAGATTGCTTCTTATCGCATCTCGTACATCGAGGGTGGAATGTTCAATGTATGTGTCGATGAATCCAATTAATTCAGTTTTGACTCCGTTTTTCTGTGTTCCTGGTGTAAGTTTATCCCATAAATTGATAGCCTCTGTTAATGCTATAAACACATTTGTGAAGTTCTTTTTAAGGGTTTCGGTATTCTGAAGGTTTTTTCTTAGATATTCTAGTTGAGTTGTTAACGTGGCTGGTACTGCAGCAGCTGCGGCCGCAGAAGTAGCTGCAGCAGCTCCTGAAGGAGCTGTTGGGCCTCCTCCTCTTTTGCTGTCGCCTTGTGTTTTTGCAATTGCATCAGCGGCCTGTTTTCTGAGTTGAGCTATTATTGCTTTAGGATCACCTTCAGGGGGAGAAAATTGCTCCCAATTCTGTTCAAGATCAAGAATAATCTCATCAATTCGTTCCGGATGTTCTGAAAGTTCAGCAAATAAAGCACTGTCTGCGTTTCGTGCAATGGGCTGCATTTCTTCCTTTTGAACTTTAATCGCTTCTTCAACTGTTTCTTTAAGATCTTCAATCAATTGATCAGATTCTTTTGCTCGAAATTTTCTGTAAAGTAATATTAATTCGTTTGTAATGTCCCGATTAGTCGGATCTTTCATCATTCTTTGCAATAGTAACGACTCATTTTGTTGAACGGCTTGCTCAATCAATTTGGGGTCGCCAAGTTCTCTAATTTCGCTTTCAGTCCAAGTTGCAAGTCTTTGTTTTGGTTGTTTTTCTAACTCAGAATCGATGCCCTTTTGCATGAGTTTTGCAGTGGCTTCAAGTCTGTATATTTGCACTTCTTGTCTTAATTGCGCATAATCTTGTGCGCTTAAAGATCCTTTAGGAATTTTTCCCAATTCCACCATTGCGGCTCTGTAATAAGGCATCACCTGTGCCGGGTCTGATGTCATGAATCTTGTATAGTATCTTATATTAACCAATCTTGCGTTCCTCGCTAACTCATCATTGCCCCAATATTCTATGTCCTTGTCTTGCAGTAATACTTCCGATAAATTTACCCCCAGTTTGGAGAATTCTTTATCAGACATTGTGAGTAATGAGTTGAGTTTTTCTGTAATGGGAGCAAGCTCTGCTTCGGTGGCTTTCGGAGCTACTTTTGGTGCACCGGATTGTTCAGTAATCTCCTTTCGAATCTTAGATAGGTGCTGCATCCATACTGCTCGTCTGGCTAATGCAGCCTTCCCAACTATGGGAAGGCGATTCATTGCATTCAAAGCTTTCTCAAGTTCTTGGAGTTCTTGAATTGGAGTTGCCCCGAAGCTTTTCAAATATCTTTGCATTTTAGGTTGCAGCTCGCGCATCGCTAGTTCCATGTCGGCATTAGCCTTCAGATCTGCTCTAAAGGTCATAATAGTAAAGTATTCTTGTTGAACAGAGCCTTCTTCAGAATAATATTTGCTAAGGGCTGCTGGAGTTAACAAACTGCCGAGTTTGGATTGTAATTGAGAGATATCTGCCATGATGGAGGTTAACAGTACTGGCTGTCGATCGTATGTTCCCAACAATACTGCAAGTTGCATCGCCTCTATAAGTTCGATCACTTGCGCTGGTTTTAGACCTTTTATTTCTCGTAGCTGACCGGGGGCAAGACACTGCTGTAACAGCTGATCTTGCTCAGGCGTAAGGCGTCCCAGGCGGCTTTGTGCTATCTGTTCCCAAACAAATGCATCAAAGTTTGTAACGACCGTTTTTATATGAGGTAGATTTGTTGCTAGTGATGGTAAATCTTTCTGAACTGCAGGCTTGTTAATTATTAAATGTGCTTTGTCTGTCTTTCTGATAAAATCCAATAAAAGCTGTTTATTAGTATTATTGTTAGGATTGCGGTTATTTGCTTCTATGGCGTTATCCAGAGCACTTAAAGCCAAATAGGCAGCTCCGGCAGCTGCATAAGCCGGATGACTCTCGCTATCTGCACCATCTACTAATCTTTCGGCTTGCTCCGCAATGATTTTGTTTTTTCTAATATTTTGATAAATAGCTACATCTTCGCTGAAATCTTGTCGATTTCCAAAAGATAACGCAGCTTCAATATAGTCAATCGTTTTAGGAGTGGCAGGCCCTTGTATGTTTGCTCTACTAGCAAGTATACCGAGAAGCTGATCGTCGGTTAGAGATCTGGGCTTTTGTGCCATTACCTCTGCTGTTCTCTTTGCATCACTAACACCTACGTGAGCAGCAATCTCGCCTTTGGTCTCCCTTTCAACTTTAACATCAACTCCAACACCTATTCCTGCATCAGTTAATGATGTATGTATTTGCCCTAATCTTGTTTTGTTGATCCTACTCAACTCCTCAACTGCGAAATTTACTGCATTAAATTGCAACTCGATTTCCGCAGGATTCCAGCCCAGGGGTAGTCGTTTTCTTTGCTCAAGAATTTCTCGCATTGCCCTCAACTCAGCTTTCTCTGATTCGTCAAATCGTAGCAGTTGTGCTTCCCGGCGTCCTACGTCACCAATGTTAACTATTGCCACAAGACGATCCTGAAGGGCTAACTGTTTTGGATTCAAATGCAACAATCGATTGTAGTTAATAATTTCCATTGCCTCTTGATAGCTTGGGTCATTAACGCGTTCATTTTGTGAAAGATTTTGAATTTTAATTTCCAGGGCAGTAAGAGCTTCTCTTGTATGAGAATCGAGTCGTCCAATGGTATGGTTGCGAATAGCTCTTTCGAGATTTGTGAAAATGGTGAACTCTCTGACGCCAGGAGTTTTTGAAGGATCCATTTGTTTGACAAAATTACCCGTTTTATCTAATAAGCTATAAATTTCTGGATGTTTCTTGGTCAGTTGTTCCCACAGCTTTGGATGGGCCTTCTGTAAATATCGAGCAAACTTAATTCCGTCAGAAGTCACTGATAGTTTTGCGAGTTCCTCATCTTGCTCTTTGTCTTCTAATATAACAGCAGCTTTCAGCTCATCTTCTCTTGTAGGTGCGACTGCCGTCTCTTTGGGCACAGAAGGAGCTGAAAGGGTTCTTGTGACTGACGAAAGATCACTTATCAATAGACGCTCAAGAATGTTAAATGTCACAGCTACATTTTCAGTGGGTTGTGCAATAGTGCTGGCCAGAGGAAGAGATGCTGCTGTAGGAGTGACATAGTCCCTCGCCGAAGCTTCAATTTTTTCCAGTTCTTCCCGGGCTTTTGTAGACAATTTATCTCGTTCTTCTAGTGTAGGAGGTTTAGCTAATGCAGATAAGAGATCTTGATGTGCACTAAAGCGTTTTTCTGCTTCAGACATCTCTTTAAGTTCTTTTGAGGAATATAGTAATATCTCCAGTTCTTGCAACCACTTTTCTTTTCGTTGTGCAGCATCTTGAGTAATATTATTGAAGTCTTTTGGAGTAGCCGTTGGCATCGTGATAGGAAGACCTCCAAAGTCTTCAGCCTGTAAGACTGCTGCTGCTCCTGTGACCAATCTTTCAGGGAGGGCTCTAAGTTGAGCTATCTCGCTTGGTTTCAAAGATTGTGGATTTGTCTGGTATCTTCGTACTAGGGGTTGATTTTCTCTCATGAAAATTTCAAGATATGCACTGTTGGCAACCTTTTGATTTTCCTTCAAGAACTCTTGAAATCTGAGTCCTATTCCAGCTCCTTGGGCGTCTGTTATTATTCGTCCTTTCCACGCAATAGCTTTGTCTTCTAACTGGCGAATATCAGCTAACACCGCAGTGAGTAGCTCTGGTGGTTCATTATATATCCCAAGCAAGACACCTGTTTTCAGTGTGTTCAAGATTTTAATCACTGGTACTGAGGAATTTTTTAGGGCAGTCACTTTACTCAAATCTCGGATTGTACCAAGTTTTTCATCTTTGCATTTTGCAAATAGTTCCTGCTGTTCTATTGAAAGCCTCCCCAGTCCATGTTGAGCCACAGCCACATTGATGGTATTCTCAAGGTTTTCAATGTCCTGTACTAATTCTTTAAACGCTTCAGCGGAATTTTTTGCTTTCATTTGTTCTTCATATGTAGGAAACGTCCTAAGGTGGTTTACTTGGCTGAAAGCTAGAAGAGTTTCTGCTAGAAGCGGTGAAATATCAGCATTGGGATCTCTATTATGTTGTGCTATAGCCTTGTCCATTGCATCTAGAGCTTTGTAAGTCCACCCGGCAGCGCGACCAAAAAAAGTCCCATGACCTATTAATATCCCCAATGGTTCTTCAACAGGATGTGTTCCTCCTGCTGTTCTTCGGTTTTCGAAGGCTCTAGGGTTATTTCTACGAACAAATTGAGCCACTCTAATGGCTTCTAAATTTATGTCCTCCTCATCTGCCTGTTTTCGTTTCTGTTTCTCGTAATAGAGAAAATCAGCTCCCTTGATTTGGCCTTCCGTTTGTGGACCTTTAGGCGCTTCCGCATGACTACCGGAAAGAAGCGGCTGCAACTCACTACGCATAGCTTCGAGTTTATCCTGAATCAATCGATCTTCCCAATTTCCTAGACCGGCAGATACACGGAAGTTGATTAGGTCCTCCAATGATTCAAAATCACGAGTATTACTATTAAGAAAGATGCCTAACATTTCAACTTGTATCGGATCACTAGGATCTGTGTTCTTTATTTGATTAAGTACACGCTCCTGAGAGGGTGAGAAATGCCATAATTGATATCGAGTTCCAATATCAAGTACCTCTTGATTCATTTCAGAAGACTCTCGTAAGTACTCTGCAGGTGGTCGTGTACGAAGGGTCTCTAAGGCAAGAGATTGTTGTTTTATAGCCTTTCGAGTGAGTGTATTTGCTTGACCAAGAACGGAGAGTTTCGCTCCTTCGGAAAGATACATCGACATCAAAAATTTATGGGCTTTCAATCTGTCTTCCGTGGATCCACGGTCTAACATTTGATTACAAACATCTTCTAACATTGAGAACAAGGATTTATCTTTTTGCATCATTTCGCTCCACAGTTCTGGACTGTGCTTTTTCAATTTTAGAGCAAAATCAACAGCCTCAAAAGTAACTCTGGCTTGTTCGAGTTTCTCTTCGGGGGCCTCAACTTTTCCACGCTTGCTTTCTCTTTCTGCAGCACCGAGCGCTGTTGGTGGTTTTGCCGTTAAAGGCTTTACTGCTTGCAGCTCTTCGTCAAGAAGCTTTGCGAGGACATTGAGCATAACCGATGGTTCTGCGATTACTTCATCAGGCCTTGCTACCGAGAATTTATAGGTGCTGCGGTTTTCAACAATTCCTCGAGCCTGTTTAAAGGCAGTATCTTCAGTGGGAGTGAACCTAACTTGAATTCTAATCCCTTTACCTGCGTGATCTCCTGTAGAAAGGCGTGATTGCAGTTCTTCCAGAATGCTTGCCATTCCGAGATTGCGTTCTACTTCAGTAGGTTCATTTCCTGGAGGCTTTGGAATGCTGTAGTCTTCGTAGTTGCGTTTGACACCTTGGCGGAACATATTCCAGCTAAGCAATAGGAGGAGGCGTTTTATTTGGGGATCATTGCTTAGCGCTTCGGTTACGGAAGCTGGAGGAATTCCAACTGGAATTGAAATGTCAAATTCAGGTTGCCTTAAGATGTCTTCAAAGGCTCTGCGTTCGGGGGATTGCTTAGGATCACTCAACGGTTTATATTTGACTCTCGTAGCCGCTGCTGCTGCAACAGTAGTTGTAGCTGGGGCTTTTGGAGTATAATGTTCTAAGATTTTATCAACTGTTGCCAGATCAGTTTTGAGGAATTGTAATATCTCGGAGTAAATCGGATTGCCTCCCGCAGGCTTACTAGCTTCAGTTTTTGCATTTTTTTCATATTCCAAATAGAAATATTTTCTTTCATTTTCGATATCCCCAGCGTATATTTCTTCTTGTTCCTTTGAGAGTTTGTTATCCGTGGCTTTTTCTATTGCACTTTCTCGTATAGCAACCGTTGGGGTGATAAGACTAATAAGATCATGTCGTAATCTCTTCATGAGTCTAAGATTTGCAGAAGCCTTATCTTTATCCATTGGGATTTTACTATATGCAGTTTCATAATCAGTCTTGGCAACTAAAAGTCTTTTGCACAATGCATTGATTTCTGTAGCTCGGACTACAGTAACATCCACGTGTAGAGGTCTAGCTTCTGCACGTGCCGGAGCTGCTTCAGGTCTTGCTCCAACTTTTGGAACAACAGCTGCACCAACTGATGGAGGCGCGATCCCTGCTCCTGCCCCTCCGACACCCGTTGCTGTACCAACTGGAGGAGGTGGGGCTCCAGTTTCTGGAACGGGGACAACTACAGCTGCAGCGACGCTTGCAGCGCCAGCTGTTTCGAGTTTTAATTCAACACGTAGTTCTTCAGCTGTGACAGGTTTGGTTTCCACACCAGTTGTTACGCGTGTTAATTCAATATGTACTGGTTGTTCTGGAGCTACTGCCACTGGTTCTGGTCTTAATTTCTTGATATTTGCGACATCTTGTAGCATCTTACTAAATTCAGGTTCGGCCAGAATGCTTCCGATCATGTGTCTGAATCGAGGGGACTTTGCGAGAGCTTTAATTTGGCTGGCAACATGGGGATGTCCATTCTGGATTGCATCTTCGCATTTTTGAGTTATTACTAGTCGAAATTGCCCTTTGAGAGCCGAAGGGACAATATTTTTATTAGGTGTAATTTGATCTAGATCTCTCTCCCTTGGTTCGCGAGCAATAAGATCATACCAGACATCAGGTATACTATAAGTCGCTTGTTCAATACGCCATTTAACGATATGGTCCTTAGTGTCTAAAATAGAAGTAATACGTTGCGGATCAATTGATTTGAGGGTCATCATTAAAATGACAAACCGTTCTTTTGCTTTTGTATTTTCTCGAGTAAATGCTTGATGTCCAAGCGTTCTAATAAGTTTTCTGAAAGCATTGATATCGCCAAGTGTGTTAAGTTGTGATTTGACGCTTATTTTTCCATCTACTAAATCTCGCAAGAATGTTTCTTCTTTTTCTGAGAGCCTAGGTGTGATTGGAGGTGTGGCTAAAGCTTCTTTAGCCGCACGTTTAATACCTTTTTTGTCGGGTATTTTATCACCTTTTTCGTCGGGCATATTCGGGTATCGTATGCTTAATTCCTTCTTCTTAGTTTCTTCAAGCTCGGTTTCATATACAGTCTTTGCCTTTGCGATATTTTCTCTAAGTTTAATGACATTATCTGCAAGTTCTTCTCGTTGCTTTCCAAAGATGCCGATGAGTTGTGAATTACCTTCCATCAATTGAGCGAGATGGGCCAATTTTGCTTCTGTTTCTTCAGCAACTTTTGTGACATCCGCAAATTCTCGTTGTAGAGTTTGTGTAATCCCTTTTTCATCATTTAAAGTGATTTTTTCGAGGACGCTTGGATTTCCATAACGGTCCGTCAGTCCGGCGAGGGCCATACCTTTTTTTGTGGCGGCATTCAGCCGTTCCAATGTTAATTTCGAAGTATTGCGTATGATATCTAACTGATTTTTGACGAAAATCTTACGTTTTTCGCTCCATTTCTCAACGGCATTGAGGGCCCTTTCGTTATAAAGCCACCGTGTAAACCGTTGTTGGAGAGAATATTTTGGCTTAGTTTTTGCAAACTCATGCTGCATCAATTGATTAATTGTTTTTTGTGTTTCTATTGAAATGCGTGCTGCTTGTGCGATGGGTGCAGTGGCGACTGCAGCGACAGCTGTTGCAACCACGATGACTGGAGGAGAGGAAGGAGGGGCTGCTGGGGGGCTGACGGCTGTTTCGGCAGGTGGAGGTAAAGGAGTAAGTGGGGTTAGATGGGGGCCTTCATGAAAAAAAGATGGGAGTCCTGATGTACCTGATGCCATAACTTACCTCTTATAAAAAGGTTTATTGTTGAGGCTGTCGAAGTTCTTTTCAGAGTATTCCATGAGGCGTATTGCGTTTTAGCCTACATTATTGTTTTGTTATTTTGGGGTCTGGCTGTGAGAATTGGGGTCTGGCTTGTGATTTGTAATTTGGGCTGCAACAGAGTTTAAATATAAAGGTTGCCCAAATTGCAAATCGCATGCCTGAACCCTATTCTCACTACGCTTTTTACCAATTCTCACCTCGCTTTAACCTATTCTCACTCAACACACTCTAAACGCCTGAACCGGTGTTTCTAATCTGTTTTGGAAATTGGGTTCAGGCATGCGATTTGCAATTTGAGGCCTCTTTTTCGTAGAACCTCTGTTCCACCTCAAATTACAAATCACAAGCCAGACCCCAATTTCCCAAGAGTGCCGGCCCTCCGGGACGGGGTATGTCGTGTGGTGCTAACCCAGGCTTTGCTAACCCCTCCGGGGAGCTTCAGCCTGGGCTATTACGTAAACAGCCCTCCGGGCAGTGTGAAAAGTGATTCTCAGACAAAAGCTCCTGCATACAGCCCGGAGGGTCTGTTCACGTAATAGCCCGGGCTGAAGCTCCCCGGAGGGGTTAGCGAAGCCTGGGTACACTAAAAAAACCATCCCGCCCCGGAGGGCCGGCACTCTTGGAAAATTGGGTTCAGGCATGCGATTTGCAATTTGAGGCCTCTTTTTCGTAGAACCTCTGTTCCACCTCAAATTACAAATCACAAGCCAGACCCCAATTTTCCAAGAGTGCCGGCCCTCCGGGACGGGGTGTGTTGTGTGGCGCTAACCCAGGCTTCGCTAACCCCTCCGGGGAGCTTCAGCCTGGGCTATTACGTAAACAGCCCTCCGGGCAATGTGAAAAGTGATTCTCAGACAAAAGCTCCTGCATACAGCCCGGAGGGTCTGTTTACGTAATAGCCCAGGCTGAAGCTCCCCGGAGGGGTTAGCGAAGCCTGGGTACACTAAAAAACCATTCCGTCCCGGAGGGCCGGCACCAGCGCTATGGAAACACCACGTCGTCTAGTTTGAATCCTTGAGCTTTCATTCTCGCAATTTCTTCTAGCATTATTCGTTCTCTGTTTTCGATAGCGAATTTATCATCCCTAACGCGTGAGATATCATGTGGATTGGTATGGCGTAACTGGTGGTGTAATATCTGCCTCATAGATCAAAATTTCACCACCCAATTCCGGCCCTAAATCCCGGCTGACAAGTCCGAGTATTGCTGCGCTTTGGGAAATATCAAACCCTTCGCTACCTTTTTTTTGTAGCTCACTTTTTGTTTGATTCCTTAGGTCCAGATATTCATTCGAAGCATCAGTTTTGTCTTGTCCAGCTGGTGACCTGGTAATACGCGCTAATATCTCATCCATGCTAGCTTTTTGCGTAGTTGCCCATACTTTAAGGCGTTGCTCTTCGGCCGTTTTCATTGCTTCCAGACGAGCGATTCCCCATTGGGTGGCCATTGCACTTGCTTCTGAGGCTCCAGAGGATAGAAATTCCTTAAAAGATCTGATGGCAGTGGGTATTAAATTCGGGTTGGCTTTGATGTTCGCTTCAATTTTAGGCCAGTTCTTTTCATCGATGGCTCGTGCTGCCGCTTCTGTGGCGGCGTCAGCTGTCGAAGGAGCTGTTGTAGGAGGAGAAGTTGGCGCCCTAACAAGAGTGTTGCCCTCTAAATCAAATCCGAGAATATTGAGGCTTGGGATTACATCAAATCCCATTTCATGGTAGAAATTCAGTTCCGCTAAAGCGTTTTGTTTCAGGGCTTCAAATTCTCTTGTTCGTTCTTCTAGCTCTTTCTCATCTGCCCGACCGCTATTTGCGACAAACCAATCCGTCCAAGCCTTGACGGATTGTGCTGCTTTTATTAATTGTCCTTCTCGAGCCTCCTTAGTTTCGCCTATAGCGTTGCCCTCTAAATCAAATCCAAGAATTTCAAGGCTCGGTTGTATATTAAATCCTGCTGCGCCAATGCGCCTCAGATCTTCCAGGACCTGTTGTCTTTGTTGTTTATAGGCTGTCCTGAGATCAGCTTGCATTTTTCCATCCTTCTCAATACTGATAGCCTTTATTTTGGCGTCAAACTCAGCCTTATGTACTTCTGCAGTTGGTATTAAACTACTTTCCAGCTTCTTTTTCTTTGCTTTCAGAGTATCGATTGTTTGTTGTAATATAGCTATCATTGATTCGTCAGCAGTTTCGCCATAACTAGTTCTCATTTTTTCTAAATCCAGTATTCGTTTGGGTATGATGTCGGGGTTTGTGTTTGTTTCTAGAATAGTCTTATTATAATATTCGGTCATCTGTGCTGGGGATCCAGGTCTAAATGAAAGCACAGCGGATGCTCTTGTCGGAGCGGCTCTCGCGGGTTCGAGACCAAGTCCAGGGGTTAATTCCGGCTTCCCTTTTGTTTTTCTTTCAAATTCGCTTGCCGGCTCTGAGGTCGGCCTATGGACTGTACCTGGCATCCGAGGTGGCGCCATTGCAGTTACTGGCGGCTGCGTAGGCAACGGTGGCGATGTAGCAGCCGCAGTCGCTGAAGGAGCGCTTGACGATGACGATGACGAAGTGGATGGAGCAGTTTCTGTTCCACGGGGCTCAGTTGGAGGAACTTCCCTTGGAGTTTCCGGACCTTCTAGTTCGAATGCTTGAGCATCGGTAGTAAAGGGTTCAGAGCCGTATCGATTGCCGTCTTCGTCAAATCCAACAATTTGACGGTAAGGTTCGATATTAAATCCTTCCCTGCTTAGGCGTGTCATCTCCTCTCTGATCGTTTGTTTATCAGTTTCGATTGAACTCATCAAAAGTGTTATTTGATCCGAGTCATCAGTTCTACTCAGCTCTACCAAGTGATTATCTAAAAGTCGACGATTGGACCTTGCTTCAACTATTGCCGAATAGTTTAAGTTACGCAATGCCGTTTCTCCCAATCCTAACCCTGATACTCTTTCTTCTCCTCGTTTAGAATCTACTTCTGAGCCCATTCGCTTTGATTCGCCGGAGTCTTCTAGTTTTGGTTCCGTTGTAGCAGCAGCACGGGCTGCAACTGCAGCTGTACCATGATCCCGATAGCGGAATTCCATGGGGAGCTTAGCTCTCCATTGATCTATCCGGGCTTGAGCCGCTTCTAAGTATGGTAAGTGTGGGTCATTTTCTTCACTGATTTTCATTGCAGCTTGCAGCTTGACTTGTATTTCATTTAGGGTTCGCCAGATGCGTTCTGTCTCCATGAGTTCTTTTGGCGAGAGCTTTGGATCAATCGGGTCTATTTGCGTTTTCTCGCAGAGTCTCAAGAAAGGAGCTTCCATTTCACGTAACGTAAACTCAGCCGCAAGAGCTAGTGTGAAAGGGGTCTTCCCAAGGTCTTTCACAGTCTTCATGAACGCTTCATGAAGACCTTTCACACCTTTAAAAGCCTCCCTCGAAGTCCATTTTTGTTTTGCACCCACCAATCGATCAGCCGCATCCAATTGGTCAGTGAGCTCGTGAATGTCTGCTCCTAAGCGAAGTTCATCTCCAGCTGCTAGTGTGCTATAGCCATACATGGCTCGACTTTCAAAAAGATGGAGCAAGTTCGCGACATTTTGCTCATTCGATTTCAGATAATCAGCTGCCTTTCTTTGTGCTTTTTGTAATTCATTTGCTGTTTTTGGTGATTTGTCTCCGTACTTTATTCGATCTGTCAACTCTCTAACAACAGCGAGATTGGCTTTGATATTGGCTAAAACTCTTGTGTCTAGAGGTTTTAAAGTCCATTGATCAGTACGTTCGAGCTCTCGGGTAAAGGTCTCCTCAAGAAGGTCAGTTGATGTTGCAAAGAGTTCAGCAGGAGCAGGTCTTGCGAGGCTCGTTCCTGTTGTTGTCATTGCTGCCGCGGCAGATACCATTGCTTTCGCTTCCTCTTCTCGAAGCCGTGTAAATTGTCGTTGGATTTCTTCGATGAAAACTGGAGTAAAAGCATTGGTTTTTAATGCTACATTCATTTGTCTTCGAATCGCTACTTGTCGAGCCAAGATACTAAGAGGTGAAGAGGAATCGGTACCGATTTGTACTAACCTTAAATTTATTTCTGTCCCATATCCTTTTTCGTAAACCTCAATTAGATCTGGGTGATGTAAATAAACATTATTGAGGTGATCAAGAAACTCTCTGTCGCTCTTTAACTTTTCTGCAAGTGACGCATCCACCCTTGTTCGCATGGTTGTAGCAAAAGCTTCACCAACAGTTTTTGGTGACCGGTCTGTTTGTACTTCAATGGCAGCCAAAATTGCAGCATTTGCAGGATGAATTTTTGTAACTGGAAATTCTGGAAGCTTTGGAAGGAGTTTTGGATAAGCTTGATATAATCTCTTTAAATCTGTCAGATTTGCAATTCTCTCCTCAAAGGTAGCTGGAGCCCTCACACGGGCTGCTAATATTTTTTCTAAGTTGACAAGTGCCTCTTGTCCACCAGGCAACGCCATAATTTTCGTTGTCGCAAAGTGTGTTCCTTCATCAGGAGAATTTCGCAAAATCTGTAGAATTTCGACATGGGTTGTCGACAGATCTGTTAAGCCGTGCCGACGGTTTAATTCGTAATAAAGTTGGGACATTTGCTTGTAGGCTTCCAGATTTTCAGTGGTAGGCTTGTCAATAGATAATTTTTCCAATACGGTAAGATGTTTGATTGCTTGTTCTAATGAATCAGGAACATCTACGTTTTGCAGAGTAAGCCCGCGGTCAACGATAGCGCGCTGTAAGTTGACAAAAACCGCTATCTGCCTTGTTGTTAAATTTAGTTCTTCACCCTCTTTATTTAGACCTTTGGCAAGCATGGAACTAAGAAGGGGATCTTCAAGCATTTTTGCTAAAAACGTGGGGTGATTTGTCTGTAAGTAGAAGGTTAGATTTATAAATTGCTTTTGCTCTGCTTCGGTTCTGGCGTTAGCATATAGTTTGATGAATAGGTCTCTATATTTTTGTACCAGTTTAGCATCTCTAGTATTAAAGGCATCGAGTGCTTCAGGTGTTAATGTACCCGTCATAGTCGCTTGAAGTGCTTGTTGATTCAGATCCCTGACCATTGCTGTTTCATTATGTGATAGAGATGGCCTATACTCACTTGTAATTCCTTTTACTGCTTTTTCTATGTCAGCAAGGTCATTAACAGGGAGTATAATTTGCACTCTGTTCAGGAATAGTGCTGCTCTGAACGCCGCCTCTGATCGACTTTCCGCTGATAAATAGGTGCTCGCACGTGCTGCAAGTTGACCAACGATTTCTTTTAGCATGTCTTTGGTCTCGAATTCCACACTTAGCCGTGCAAAGTCTCCCGGAGTTTTGGCGCTTTCGACTCTTCGCAACAGACCTCTATCGATGGGATAGGCAATATCGATATATTTATTGTGTCGTTCTGTTATCGTACGAAACTCAGCTCGTAATCCTTCAAGTTCCTTTAGGGCTGCAGCCCTGTCTGATAGGTTTGTTTTTGGCAGCTCCTCTTCTAAGCGCATTATCTCTGCTTCTAAAACCTTTCCAGCTGCTTTAATGCCGTGAATATGTTTCGCTATTTCATCTGGAGTAACTGCAGCATCAGACATATATCGAGCAGCAACCCCTGAAGTATGAAATCGGCCCACGCCTTCCAAATTTGTTATAGCTGTTCTCAAACCCTCCGCGGCCTCACGTGCGGCTATAAAGAATGCATCATTTCTGACTTGTGGTTGCGGTAGTCCTGGTGGATGGAGAACTTTATTATATGCCTCCAACTGTGTGGCATATTTTCTCATGATTGCAGAATAGAGCCCTTGTCCCGTAGCGGTCTCAATAGGTAACTGAGCAACAGTATCTTTCAGATTTTGTAGCGCTTTCCAAGCGACTCCAAGCAGGACTGGTCTACCAGAGATCTGATTTGGAGTTGCTGTCTTAGCGGCTATCTGCTCATCAAGTATATTAACTTGCTCTAGTGAATCTTTGACTTGTGATTCAAATGAATTAACAAGGTCTATATAAGATTGAGCTTGTATTGGAGTCCTAATAGCCCCAAATTGAACCCGTTCAAAAGCTTGCAACTGCAAGTTATATTTTGCCATTACAGCAGCACGAAATTCTTTTCCTTCAGGTGTCTCAGCGGAATTTGCAGCAATTTCTTCCAATTGTTTGAGTCCATCTTCTGCCATAAGAACAAGTTCTCGTCGAGTTTCTAATTGTTCTCGCGTCGCAGCTTTAGTAACTACCTGCTTATCAAAGCTTGCAATTTGTCGTACTGCGTTACTGATTTGCGATTCACATTTGTTGGCAAGGTCCATAAATGCTCTGGCGATCTGGACATTAGTCCTCGCAACAGGCTCGGTAACTTCACGTCTTAGCATGTCCAGCGCTTCATCAATGGCTCGGCTGGCATCAGGATCTTGCCTCATTTCTCTTAGAAAGAGGTCTTCTTGGTAAATACCCTCTCTTACAAGCAAATGTGCTTTTACAAGTGTTTTGACAGAGTCTATGTTGCCTGCCTGGTACGCCTTTACTATCTTTTCTCGATCCCCTACTACATTGTGTGCCGCATTTTTATCTTCATAAAGCTCTCGCAATTTCCCGTGAGTGTCAATTAGTTCTAATGTCACAAATTTGAGATGGTCCACAACAGGACCCTCAGTTACTTCCTTGGCTTTTGCAATGATTTCTGAGATGCGAGGATCAATTGTTATTGGCTGTTTGAAGGGGCCTGATGGGTATTGCAGTGTCACTTCTACTGTAGGTCGATGTTCTTTTATGCGACGTAGTAAATTCGGACAGTTTCTTTCTAAAGATGTAATCAATTGTTTCAGCCGTTCTCTGCTTTCTACATTGCCTAAAGAGCTTTCAGCTGCTAATTTCTGTATGGCGGTTTGATATCTTTCGACTGTTATTGTATCACCATAATCAGCAGGACGTTTTATGCCTGCTTCAATCATAGCCTCGTCTTCCTTAGTCAATTTAAGCGCGTCCTCAAGAGTTCGTGTTGCTCTACTTTCTGCTATGTCAATTTCTTTGAGAGCACCTCCTGTTTGCTTAACGGCATGGGCCACCATCGCATAATCGCTGTAAAACATCTCATCCAAAGGTACTGTTCCGCTGTTCTCCAACTGCTCATCCAACTTCTCTTTTCTTGCCTGCAGCCTTACCAAAAGCCTTTCTAAAGCCATTTTGCTTTTTATCAGACGTGCAGCCGCAAGTGGAGTCGGGGTCCATCCAAGGCCTTCTGCAATTTCTTTTGAATGGGGAGTCAGGCGCAATGCGCGGGTTAATGCAGTTTCTTCAGTAAAGACATCGAGAGGGCCCGCCTCTAAAACTTTTTTTGAAGGGGGAGTGCGTGAGAAGTCTTTAGAGACGTCATAGACAGTGGAGACATGGCTTGAAGCTTCGGCGATATCGGCGTATTTGTCATGGTAAGTTAGAGCTACCGGTTTATCTAGATGTGCAAGCCGTACTCCTGCAAGTCCCAGTCTCGTTTCGAGACGGTGTACCTTTCCGAGCTCGCGAAAAGCCGATCGTGTATCGAATCTCGTCAATGCATCTGCTAGAAGTGAGTTGAATAGTTTTGTTGGCTCACGAAGGGCAGCAGGAGGTTCTCTACGAAGAAGTTTGTCAAAAAAGCCTTGAGGCCGATATATAACTCTTTCGACGCCGCCCCTTGTGCTCGTGCTCAAAAGGCTTCTGTATAGTTCCCGTTCATTGCTGGTGAGAGGAAGGAATGACATTTTTATTAGAGTTTCGGGGTCGTGGACAGACCCTTTGTGGAAAGCAAGAAGTGTCTTTTCAAGGGGCTGGTAGATCTCTTTCATGACGCGATCGTAGACCATTTTGTCATAAGCGGAAGGAGGTTTTAGCTGTGTTGCTTTTTTAAGAACATCGATTTTTGTTTGTAAGCGGAGGAAGCCTTCGCGAGATTTAAGAGCAAGTTCGCTGAAGTCGGTTCCTCTGGACTTGGCTTTTGCAGCTGCAGCAAGATTTTCACAGACTTCTTTAGCGAGCTCTTTACATGCTACGAATTCTTCAGGATTAGCGATGTCATCGCTCTCCCGGAACATTTCGAGTAGATTGGCTGTGAGATGGCCATATTCTGCGGTAAGGCCTCGAATGCCCGTTATATCTTCTTTGATATCTGAGGCAGTGTGAGTAACTACAATTTCAGTCTCGTGGCTTATCTTAAATTCCTTATCCTTTAGCTTTTTCATAAGTTCTGGATCGGTCATAAGTAAAGTCGCCTCACCTCTCATCTTTTCTAAACGCTTCGCACCACCAGTCTTACCGTATTCTTTCGTCTCTTCAAATAAATGTACTACTGCTGTTTGGGCGATGCTTAATATCTCTCTTTGCAACCTCGCGTCGCTTAATTCTTTATTCAAGGGAACATAGATTTTCTCGACAATTTCTTGATGTTTTTTAGGATTTGAATGTTTTAGACGTCGGAGTTTGCTCATTAGAAGATCCCTATCTTTAATGGCACCTTGTAAGGCTGCAGTAATAGCCATTGAATCTTCACGCTTGGTTTTTTGTGTTGATCTATCTTCTATGATTCTGGTCTTTTTTAGTTGTTTTAAAATATTGGCAGCAAGAGCTTTGCATTCTCGAACATCTTTATCACCCTTGTCGTCTAAAGCTTTAAGATTCTTGTCAAGGATGGCGCCAATGTCTTTGCTTAACGTTTTAAGTGTTAAAGCACTTGCTCCTGGGCGTATTCTTCCAATCAGTGGTTTTCCCTCTTCTTCTGCTTTACCCTTTGCTTCTATTGCTTTTTCTTCTTTTTGCTGAGCCAGTCGTTCTAAACGAGTTTTATAATGCGCACCAATTTCGGCATAAGAAATAAAAGTGGGTTTTCCTAATGTGATTGATTTTTTCATGACATCGGTGATGCTTGTTTCGCTCACTGTTTTTTCGAGTTCAGACATGTCTTTTTGCATTTCGGCAACTAAATCGAGTAAGGCTTTTTTGTCTGCGGGGGACAGTAAGTGGAGGTCGGCGGTGGTTGTACCTGCTGCTGCGGTTTTTGCTTTGCCTTTCCCAGGTGCTGGAGCATTAATTAAATTCATGATTTTTTCCATGGTCTGTGTCAGTTGAGTTTTTTCTTTTTTTGGGAAAAGTCTGAGACCAGCCCTCCATGCGCTTCCTATGATTAAGGTTGCTTTGGCTGTGAAAGGAATGTGAATGGAAGGAGCTGTGGTTGTTGGTCGTTGTGAAGCGGCAAGGGCTGTTTTTTCTTCAGATGTGGTAGGCGCGCCTGCTCCAGCAGCTGGAGTTCCTAAAGGCGGAACTGTGTCATCTCTTTTTATATCCGGGAGGTCTCCTCCGGGCCGTATTGGTGGTTCACTACCTATACTCATAATAACCCCTATATAACGTGATTATTTGCAGTTAGTATACCTATTAGTATTATATTTAGTTTAAAGTTGATATGTCAATAGCATTTATATGAATTTTTTTAGAAAATATTGCTTAAGCTGTTTAAACTATGTGGTTTGTCAACATAAAAATAATTTATTTCAGTTTAGTTAACTTAGTAAATGAGCAGTAATGGAAAGAAAGGACATAAAGGACAAAGGACGTAAAGGACATAAAGGACGTAAAGGACATAAGGGACGTAAAGGACATAAGGGACAAAGCATCGTTCTTTATGTCCCTTATGTCCTTTACGTCCTTTGTCCTTTACGTCCTTTGTCCTTTACGTCCTTTATGTCCTTTACGTCCCTTATGTCCTTTACGTCCTTTATGTCCTTTACGTCCTTTATGTCCTTTACGTCCTTTGTCCTTTACGTCCTTTATGTCCTTTCTGTCCTTTGTCCTTTCCATCCATTTTTCCATGGTTGTAAAATCTCCGTTTTTGTGCTAAACCTATAATTCTCCCACTCTTTAACACACAAAGGCCAAAGGAGTCTCCCATGGCACAAAACTTTACAGATTCTGTCACCGAAGCCTTAGAAAAAGCTTTTGCCCTCGCTCAGCAGCACAACAACCCCGAAGTCACTGAAAACCACCTCCTCCTTGCATTCCTGCAAGAACCCAATGGCTATTTCAACTCCGTTCTAAGCCACCTCGAAACAGATCCCAACGAACTCAAGCGACAAGTCAAAGATGCCGTTGCCCGCCTTCCTACCTACTCGGGACCTCCGCAGCCGCCAAACCCTTCCCGAAGCCTGCAAAGTCGCATTACCGACGCTCAGAATATCGCCAAACGATTCAACGACACCTACACAAGCTCCGACCACTTCCTCTTATCATTCTGGGAAAATGGGGGCGAACCGATCTCTGCTTGGAAACGTGCCACTGGTGTTACAACCAAACAGTTAGAAGAGCAAATCAAGAAAATTCGTGGAGACCGCCATATGGATTCCCCAAGTGCCGAATCGGGCCTTGAAACACTTAAAAAGTATTGCAAAAATCTCACAGCATTGGCCAAACAAGGGAAACTCGATCCGGTCATCGGACGCGATGAAGAGATCCGACGTACCATGCAAGTCTTGAGTCGACGCACAAAAAACAATCCGATGCTCATAGGCGAACCTGGAGTCGGAAAAACCGCTATTGCAGAAGGTCTGGCCCAACGGATCATCCAAGGGGATGTCCCCGATTCGCTAAAAAATAAGCAAATTCTCGCTTTAGACATGGGGTCATTGGTCGCCGGTACCAAATATCGGGGAGAATTCGAAGAGCGCCTCAAAGGTATCCTGAACGACATCGAGAAAAGCGAAGGGCAAATCATCCTGTTTATCGATGAGGTCCATACATTGGTCGGCGCAGGAGCCTCCGAAGGCGCCATGGATGCCGCCAACCTGTTAAAACCTGCTCTAGCGCGAGGAACGCTCCATTGCATTGGAGCCACCACCCTCAGCGAGTATCAAAAGCATATCGAAAAGGATGCTGCTCTAGAGCGGCGCTTTCAGACAATATTGATCACAGAGCCTTCCTTGGAGGACTCGATAGCCATTTTGCGAGGCTTGCGCGAGCGATATGAGATCTTTCATGGGGTGCGCATCACGGAATCTGCCATCCATGCAGCTGTTTTTCTTTCGTATCGCTATATTACCGATCGACAACTACCCGACAAGGCAATCGACCTCATCGACGAAGCCGCCAGTTTGATCCGGATGCAGCTGGGAAGCCGCCCTCTGCCAATCGATACCAAAGAACGGGAAATGGCCAGTCTCATCGTGGAACAAGAGGCGCTTCGGCGGGAAAACACTCCCACAGCAAATGCTGAAGTGGAAAGGCTCAATAAAAAGATCTCACAATTGCGCGAAGAGCTTGCCATACTCAGACAACAGTGGGAGCAAGAAAAAGCCCTCATTGAGACAGTAAAAGAAAAGAAAAACAAGTTCGAACAACTGCGGTTCCAGGAAGAAGAAGAGGAGCGCAAAGCTGACTACAATAAGGTCGCTGAACTGCGCTACAACGCGATACCAAAACTCCAAAAAGAGATCGTCGAAGCCGAAGCCAAACTCAATGAGCGCCCCAACAGACTCCTCCAGGAAGAGGTCGATGAGAACTTGATCGCCCACATCGTCTCAAAATGGACAGGCATCCCCGTCAGTAAGATGTTGGAAGGGGAAGCAGAACGCCTTCTGCACCTTGAAAAAGAGCTTGAAAAGAGGGTTGTGGGGCAGGAGATTGCCATTACAGCAGTGTCAGAAGCCATACGCCGTTCCCGCTCAGGATTATCAGACCCAGGAAGACCCATTGGAGCCTTTTTATTTTTAGGGCCGACAGGGGTGGGAAAGACCGAGTTAGCGAAGGCACTAGCGGAGCAGTTGTTCAATCAGGAGGAGGCAATGGTGCGCCTTGACATGTCGGAGTACATGGAGAAGCATAGTGTATCCAAATTGATAGGGTCGCCACCGGGCTATGTTGGATATGATGAGGGGGGACAATTGACCGAGACATTGAGGCGCAGACCTTATGCAGTGGTATTATTGGATGAAGTGGAGAAGGCGCATCCTGATGTGTTTAATATTTTGCTGCAGATTTTTGATGATGGCCGGATAACGGATAGTAAGGGGCGGGTGGTTAATTGTAAGAATGCGTTGTTTATCATGACATCGAATTTGGGATCAGATCTTTTGTTGCAGAAGATGGAGCATGGACGAGTGAAGATGACGAAAGAGGTGATTTTGACCACGTTGGATCCGGTGATCAAGAGTCATTTCAGGCCTGAATTTATCAATCGGTTGGATGACATATTGCCATTTTTGCCATTGCAGAAAGAGGATATGGAGAAAATTGTCAAGATTCAGTTGAAGAAGTTGAAAGAGAGAATGAGGGGGCGGGAGGTTGAGCTGGAGTGGGATGACAAGGTGTCGGCATATTTAGCGGAGGAGGGATATGATCCATTTTTTGGGGCGCGTCCGTTGAAGAGGTTGATCCAGCAGGAGGTTGTGAACATGTTAGCGACGGGTATTTTGGATGGCGAGATTCCGCCGAAGAGCATAGTAGAGTTAAAATACGCCAACAAAAAGCTCTCTTTTAGCGTGCAAAATCTTAAAGAAGAAAGAGTTACAGGATATGCAGGATCAGGCAGGATATGAAGGATAGAATTGATGGCTTGTGAATGTGTTTGTGATACCTCTTGACTGAAAGAGTTACAGGATATGCAGGATACTCCTTTCGTGAACGCGCCCGCGCCCGACCTCCTCCCTCTGCGTCTCCCCGCCTCCCCGTCTCTGCGTTAATCATTATAACGAATTTAACGCAGAGACGCAGAGGCGGGGAGACGCAGAGGGAATTAACGGGAAACGAGGTTTGCGAAGGTCGGGCTCGGGCTCGGGCGCGTTCACGAAATGGGTATCCTTCTTATCCTGCCTGATCCTGCATATCCTGTAACTCTTTCACTCAAGAGGTATCACATGCACATGCGCATCATTGATAAAGCCTGCATCGGTGGAAGTCACGAAGACTTGCCCAAACTGCGGAAGATTGCTCAACAGCCTCTCCCTCCTCACAGCATCCAAACTCATCCCCACATCGTCCAAAAGCATTAAAGGTTGCTCTTTTTCGCATCCGCTCTGGTGCAATCTCTGCCATTCTGCCATCCGCAATGCAATCACAAAGCTTCTTTGCTGCCCTTCGCTTGCAAATGTCCGAATCTCTTTATCGCTTAATGAAATCAGTACATCATCCTTATGGGGACCCACCAATGTGGTTCCTATTGCCATCTCGCGGCTTCTCAGCTTTCGATATTGGGTCATGAGGTGTTCGCTGATCCCGTCGATGCCATTGAGCAGTGGTGTTGAGGTCTTGTATGTCATCTTGATCTCTTCTAGCTGTGCGCTTATAGCATGCTGGGACTGCTTTATATGCCCTTGCAGATCGGCTATGGTGCGCTCCCGTTGTTTGATCACATAAGCCCCTGCTTTGGCAAGTTCTTGTTCCCAGCTTTCGATGGCTGTTGTCGACTTGGCTCGCAGCAAACAGTTCCGCTGCCGCATTGCCCTCTGATAGCGTGTCAGATGATGCACATATAAGGGGTCCATTTGTGCAATCTGGAGGTCAAGGAAGTGGCGGCGCCCTGCAGGACTGCCTTTGACCAGGTTGGCGTCGTCGGGAGTCAGGGTGACCCCTTGTAGAATGCCCAAAAGATTGGATGTCTGACTGCTTGAGGTGCTATTGTAAGTGATTTTGCGTTCTCTGCCATCGTATCCAAAGGCGAGGCGTTGTTCGATGCCATGTTTGATGAAGGTTGTTTCGACATAAAAGTTTTGGCTGCCGAGATTGATGAGGTCGCTGAGTTGGGATGCGCGGAAGGAGCGCCCAGTGATGAGGAGGTAGATGGCTTCTAGCAGGGAGGTTTTTCCACGTGCGTTGGGTCCGCAGATCAAATTGACGCCAGGTTGGAATTCAAAGTGGGCTTCGTGATAGCAACGAAAGCGGCATACTGTCAAAGATCGCAATAACATAGGAAGATGTGTTGTTGTGAAAGAAAAGGACAAGGGACCTAAAGGACATAAAGGACGTAAAGGACAAGGGACATAAAGGACGATGAGAGATGACTTATTGTCCTTTAGGTCCCTTGTCCTTTACGTCCTTTATGTCCTTTAGGTCCCTTGTCCTTTGTCCTTTATTCCTCGTTTAGGCGCATGGGCATCAGCACGAACAAAGACTGTATCGCCGAGCTTCCCGCAGGTGTTTCATCCAAATCGGTGATGACCCCTGGATTGTAAGCATCTGTCACCCGCATTGTCACCGTAGGCTTCTTGGTATGCCTCAAAATATCATAGAAGAAGCCAGGGTTGAAGGCGACTTCGAGCTTTTGTCCTTGATAGTTTACTGGCATGCTCACCTTGCCTTCACCCACATCGCTTGTATTTGCCGTCAGCTTCAGCTCCCCATCGGAAAAAGAAAAACGGACCGAGTGGGTGGTATCGACAGTGAATAGTGAGATCTGTCGCAATAGCGTCATCAATTCTTCGCGATGGAGAGAAACCACTGTCGAGGAGTGCTCAGGGATGACTCGAGTGACATCGGGATAGTCGCCCGTGAGAAGCTTCGTAATAATCATGGTGTTAGAAGCTTCGATCGCAATTTTATCCGGCATTAAATAAAGAGTTGATTCCCCTTCATCATTTAAATTTTTCATGATTTCTTCGACGGCTTTTAGAGGAACGATGTAGCCAGCGCTGAATGCGGGGTCGATATCGATACGGGTGCGGGAACGGGCAAGGCGTTTGCCATCGGTGCCGACGAAGGTCGCTTCGCAATTATGAATATGCATATAAACCCCTGTGAGGGCATAGCGGTTGTCATCACGGGAGACAGCAAAGGCTGTTCGGAATAGCATGTCCTTGAGTTCTCCTTGGGGCATTTTCGCTTGAACAGCACTCGTGACATCTGGAAGGGAAGGGAATTCGTTCTTACTCATTCCATGGAGCTTAAAGCGGGAGGAGTCGGCAATGATTTCGGTGACTTCATTGGCATTGGTGTTGACTTCGAGGTTGACTGAGGTGAGTTCTCGGACGAGTTGCACGAGTTTTTTTGCGGGGAGAGTTGTGGCGCCCTCTTCGAGGATCTTTGCTTCGGTGACGCAGCGGATTCCCACGGTGAGGTCGGTGGCAGTGATGATGAGTTCATCGTTGAGGGCTTCGATTAGAAAGTTGGAGAGAATGGGGACAGTGGCTTTTGTGGAGACAATATTAAAGCATTTGCTAAGGAGGAAATTAAACTCTTGGGTAGCAATCACAAATTTCATGATAATATCCTTATGGGTGCGACTATGAAAAAGATACGTGAGCGGTTTGTCCAATGTCAAGAGGATTTGCATTAGAAGAAAAAAAGAGAGATCAGTTATAATCAGCCAGATGCTTTGGAGTTATTTATGAGTGGTGGTAATGGTGGTAATAGTGAGCTTGTTTCCAATCGGAAAGCAACACATGATTATGAAATTTTAGAGACTTTTGAAGCAGGTATAGCTTTGCAAGGGACTGAGATTAAGTCGTTGCGAGATCGGGGAGGCAGCCTGCAGGAGGCTTATGTGAAGGTGGTCGGGCAGGAACTTTGGTTGCTGGGAAGCAGCATCGCGCACTATCGTTTTGGCAATATTCACAATCATGAGGAGAAGCGGGAGCGCAAGCTGCTGATGCACAAGAGGGAGATTGCCCACTTGAAGGTTGCGGTGCAGGAAAAGGGGCATACGATAATTCCGTTATCATTTTATTTGAAGAATGGGCGGGTGAAGGTTAGAATTGCGATAGCGAAAGGGAAGAAGACGTATGACAAGCGGGCATCGATTAAGGAGCGGGACGATCAGCGTCAGATGGCACGCGCCCTGAAGCATAGTTGAGGCAGAATTCAACGGCACAAATGGACATGGACCGTAATGGACCGTAGTGGACTGTAATGGACAATACAGCATCGTCCATTACAGTCCATTATCGTCCAGTCCATTTCTTCCATTCAACAATCATTTGTGGTAGGGCGAGCCTTTTAGGATTTCAAAAGCTCTGTAGATTTGCTCCAGAATTAACAATCTAGCAATTTGATGTGTGGTGGTCATCGGAGACAAACTAAGCAATGTATCTTTTTTTAGCTCTGGAGGAAGCCCTTCTGGACCACCGATCACAAAAGTAATCCTTGAACCTCCTTGGACCAGCTTTGCTTCTAAAAGGCTAGCAAACTGCTCGCTCGTCATCATGGCACCAGCAGGATCTAAGCAAATTAATAGATGTCCTACACTTAATTGGATAAGATGGGCATCGTTTTTGGCCCATACGAACTCGAAGGTTGCGGTGGGTTGAAGTCGTTTGACATATTCGTGTATTCCCTCATCGAGCCAAGATTCTTTTGTTTTCCCTACCGAGAGGACTCTAATTTTGAACATGCTCTCTTATTTCTCTGAAGTCTGTTAAAAGAGGTAATTGCAAAAGTGCCGGCCCTCCGGGACGGGATGTGTTGGTTGGCTGTTACCCAGGCTTCGCTTACCCCTCCGGGGAGCTTCAGCCTGGGCTATTATGTGAACAGGCCCTCCGGGCTGTATGTGGATTGCTCTTGTTTGAAAATCAGTCATTCAAGCTGCCCGGAGGGCTGTTTACGTAATAGCCCAGGCTGAAGCTCCCCGGAGGGGTAAGCGAAGCCTGGGTAACAGCCAACCAACACATCCCGTCCCGGAGGGCCGGCACTTCTTAATTTTTTTGGAAAGCCGCTTCCTTTAAAAGCTTCTCAAGCTGAGTCCGGAGCTCTTTATTCTCAGCTTTATCCAATGCTCCACTGCTTCCCAACCAAGTCACATAATCTTTCGGCAGTGTGCTCAGCGGCTTCCCTTGATGCTTGCCAAATGGCATCGTCGTCAGCTCTTGTTGTCGTTGTTGCTCCATCAATTCCATGATTTGAACAATCGATAAATCGCCCGTCATCAATGTAAAGATCTGATGCAGCACCACAACGTCGTCCAATGCCCGGTGAGCATTATTCGCGGCAATTCCATACATTTCGCGCAAATATTGCAATGTATGCCGGGGCAGATCAGGGCGATATTTTCGAGCCCACTTTAGGCTGTCCAGAAATTTCCATGAAGGCATCAACAGATTATTTCGAGCAAATTCATTTCGCAAAAAGTGAAGGTCAAAAGTGTCGTTGTTATGAGCGATTAATATGACCTCTCCGTCGCAAAATTGGATGAATTCTTCGGCTACTTTGGCAAATCCGGGAGCATCGGCAACCATTGCATTTGAAATCTTATGGATCGCTGTGGCATCAGGTGGAATTGGGCATCCAGGATTGACAAGTTTGACAAAAGAGCTGCCATTGAGCGGGTCATACGCTGCTATTTCGATGATGCGGTCTCGCTCGGCGCTGAGTCCTGTTGTCTCGGTATCGTAAAAAATGGGTCGTTTCGACATCTGTTCTTATTCTCCTTGCGTCATCTTTTGAAATAGTGCTGTGACATCACTATGGATTGCCTCGAAATAGGCTCCATTCGCGACATCGAGGATAAAAGGAGCAAAGGCACGAGCAATCAGGGGAAGCGAGTTTAAAACATTATCGAAGACTTCAGCAGCGAGTTGTCCATTATGTGTTGGGAAAAGGTAGCGGTAAAAAACGAGCCCAGACCGTTCGTCCATGCCAAAGCCTGGCATATCAATTTCCCGATTAAACAAATGCAGCAAGCGAGCCATCTCGATGGGGGCTTTGGGACGCATGGTACAAGGAATGACCATCATTATCTGGAGAGCTTTGCCTGTGGGATCAACATGAACAAGAAGGGGGAACTCGACTTGATCGACTTGAAGGGGACAAGAAATTTGCTGAGTTGGTTTCAAGAGCTGGGCGTCGAGATGTTTTTGCTCGCGCATATGCTTTAGGATCGCGTCGTTATTTAATGGAATCATCGGTGTGTTCGGTTGGGTAGAGGGTTAATATGGCATACCTGGAGGATTCGCGTCAGGTTTTGCGTGTCTGTAGTCAGCATTATTTGTCATTGGGATTGCAGAGTAGTCGTCCTCGGTTGGAAAACGGTAGCACGAGGCGCAGGAAAATAACAACCCAAGAAGAATAATGAGTTTGGAAGTCTTTTGCATTTGCAGTCCTTTCGCTTATAATATAATTCCCTCTGCGTCTCCCCGCCTCTGCGTCTCTGCGTTAATTATTATAACGAATTTAACGCAGAGACGCAGAGGCGGGGAGACGCAGAGGGCATTATAAGTCATTAGAGCTATATTTAATCCCTTTGGACGAAACTAAACCAATGACCTAAAAATCAATGTAAAAATCTCTATCCACTAAAAATTTTTATATGTAGAGTGAGCTTAAAGTACTCATTTTATTGAGAAGAGGGGAATTAATCAAGGTTAAAACGTTAGTTAAGGAGCTTTTATGTACGTTCTCGTATCACTCTTGTTGAGTACTTTGGCTGTACTCGTTGCTGCATACATCCTGCCTGGCGTTCACATCAGCAGTTTTTTCACTGCTCTTGTCGTTGCTGTCGTCTTAGGTATTGTCAATGCAATCATCCTACCCTTTCTTTTATTGATCACCTTGCCGATTAACATCCTAACATTGGGATTGTTCACCCTCGTCATCATTGGATTCCTAGTCATGGGAGTCGCGGCAATTGTCCCCGGCTTTACGGTAGATAACTTTTGGTGGGCTCTGTTATTTGCAATAGTATTATTTATCGTTAACAGAGTTATTTATTCATTTAAATAAATCCATCAATCTATAAATCGATTGACATTGCTTCGATTAAAAAAGTAAAATAAGGTAATAGTTAACAACTAACCTATAAGGAGTTTCTATGTCAGTAGATTTCTATCAATTTCTTAATTTACCTAATCTAGAATCCAAGGCTCAAGCGGTTTCAATTAGAATAAATGAATCGCGATCGAAAACAGGGGTGTCAGAAAGAACGTATATTATCGGACAATTGGGCAAGCATAATCTCGATGGCATCATGGCTACAGTACATCGCGAAGCAGGTAAGTTGAGGATTAACCTTCCTGAAATGTACCATAGACAGCATCAAAAACAGCCTCAAAAGGTTACTTTTGCGGTAGAAGCTCCAGAAGGGCGCGGTTCGTCACCAGCAGCAGCTCGAGCTCCGGCTACTTCAAGAGCTCAGCACCAGTCCACACAGATTGTTCAAGTCGGAGAAGAGGACATTGAAGTGGGGGAATTAACCGAAGAGGACAATAAATTAATTCAGAATGCCCTCAGAACCATTAGTGAAATAGTGTCCGAGCAAAAAGATAAGAAGCAAAAAGATAGAGAAGATCGCTTTGAGGGTACATCGACAGCACAGCACACAGCCCATGAGGCACATGGACGTCCTGGGCAGAGCAGGGCAGCAACTGCTGGAGATCGTGCAAAAAATACAGGCTCGAAACAACGCACAGCATTTGATCAGGAGCTGAAACGGCAAGAGGAATCGAATAGAGAATTTCGTCGAGAAAAAAGAGACGAACGATCTATAGAAAGATCAGTTAGGGAAAAGAGACAAGATATCGAGAAAGATAGACTGAAAAGAGAAAACCTCGAATCGCAATAGGCTGAGGATAATACAGGAAGGGACAAAGGACCTAAAGGACGTAAAGGACCTAAAGGACAAGGGACGTAAAGGACTGGGCTTAGCGATTAACCCAGTCCTTTATGTCCCTTGTCCTTTATGTCCTTTGTCCCTTAGGTCCTTTATGTCCTTTAGGTCCTTTGTCCCTTCCTTCGGGCACGGGCACGATTTTGTGTTCACGAATTATTATGAGGATCCTATGTGTGGAATTGGCGGAGTAGTCTATCCTGATCCTTCCAAGATCACCTATTTGCTTCAACCCATCCTTGAAACTTTAAATCACCGCGGCAATCGGGCTCTGCGCGAGGCTTATTCTTACAAAAGCACCGAAGTTGGAATCACCGGTGGGAAGATGGCCCGTTCTTCCATTGGCGTTGCTGCCATCGATGGATTCCTGGACAACAGCAGTGCACTCAAAGAAACGCTCGAAAAGCGCGGCTATCAGCTTACAGATGGCAGCGATGCAGAATTGGTTCTGTTTGCTTATGAAGCCTGGGGCGACGAGTTCTTACAGCATATCGAAGGAAGTCTTGCTATTTTTCTTCTCGACACTCGGTCTGGAGAACTCATTTTGGTCCGAGACCGCATTGGCAAATGTTCGCTATACTGGTTTCAGTCTCCCCAATATTTCATTTTCGCAACTGAGCTCAAGGCTATTCTAGCCACAGGAGCTGTACCCCAAACTTACTCTCCAGATGGATTGGCTCATTATTTATTTTTAGGATACCATCCACAAGATATCACACCCATAAAAGGAGTCAACAAACTCCTTCCAGGTCATTATCTGAAGATTAATGCTGATCAAAGTATTAAGATTAAATCGTATTGGTCGTTGAGTGCACTATGTCGAAAAGACTTGACAGACCCTAAAAATATTCTTGTGCAAAAGTTTGATGCGCTACTGACGCAAAAAACGTGCCAGCAAGTACCTGATGCCCCTTTTGGCTGTGCGATTTCCGGTGGTCTGGGCTCGGCAAGTGTGGCATATTATCTCCAAAAATGTGTTTCCTCAGATAAGTATCAGGCCTATTCCGTGGCTTTCCAAGGGGAAAATATGGACGACATGCAAGCTGCGGAAACAGTATCGCAAAGTCTTCATATCCAGCAGCATACAGATATTATTACCCCTAGCGACTTCCTCAAGGACTTTGTGAAAATCGTGTGGTATATGGACGAGCCGCTTGCCGATCCCAACGTGATAGCCTCGTGGCGATTGGCTGGGTTGGTGCCGGCGAATGAAGTTGTCTTTTCTGGGATGGGCAGCGACGAGTTTTTGGCGGGTCACAGTCGTTACACCATAGCGGAGAGAGAGATATCATATCCAGAGAAGTTATTTCAGGCTGTGATGCCTATTATGAAAAAATTTATTTTGCCCTTCTTACATGCTTTTGGAAGTTCTCAAACGTTCGACATTTTGCAGCGGACTCGGATTAATCCCGTGCAGTATGAATACCTCAAAAAAAATGCGATATTCTCTCAAAAGGAACTGCAAGCGGCTACTCCTCGGATAGCATCTCTTTTTGATCCCCATCTTTATCTGCATAGACTCTATAAAATGAGTTCAATCAAATCGACAATTGCTTCGTTGAAGTATCTTGATATAAAAACGAAATTAGTAGATTCTTTCATATTGCAGTATGAGCGAGCAATGTCTGCCCATGGACTGTTGTGGAAATCGCCCTTTTTAACACGGGAAATGAGTGAGTTTTTGGCTCAATTGCCAGAGCCGGATCGCTTGACAGAGGAAGATACCTTTTTTCTGCTTAAAACATTGCTTAAAGACAAGTTTCCATCATCCTTTTTATATCGACCGAAAAGGACCCGAAAAGATTTTCTAAAACAATGGGTTGAAACGGGCCATCTTTCTCGATATTTTGAAATGTTGCCCAAAGGGACACTTGTGGAAGCTGGAATCGTCTCAGAAAAGTGGTTGAAAGAGCAGCTGAAATCGGTGGAGCAACAACAAAAATCGTTTAGACAACTGTGGAGCATCTTCGTCTTGGAATTGTGGTTTCGGATGTATATCAATAACCCCATGACTTCCAAAGCACCAGAGATAAGCATTGAAGAGCTGTTATCATGAGCAATAGTCGTTTACAAATCATTGCAGTCAGCGAAAAGCCCGACAATTCCACTTCTCAAAAAGTCAGCCGCAGAGATTCCACGCGAGCTAAATTCGAGAGATTATGGCACACCAATCCCGCACAATTTGATCCCCATCGCGATGCCATGCAGCGGGAAAGAATTGCGCGCACGTGGAAGGTGATTGCGGACTGCACAGATCCAGAGAATAAGAAAGCAGTGGACTTGGGATGCGGCAGAGGAGTCTTAAGCGAGCTCTTAGCCTCAGCAGGAGCCTCAGTAGTCGCTGTGGATATCGCAAGCAATGCTTTGAAAATTCTCGAAGAAAAGCACTTTCCAAACATCAAAACTCAATTGGAATATGTTCCAAGGACAAGTTTGGACGATGATTTCTTTGATATTGTCGTGGCGGCCGACCTCATCGCCTATCTTCCACACGATGATTTTCGCCTCTTTTTTTCCGAATTGGCCCGTTTAGTAACGCGAGAGGGGATTGTGGTGTGTTCTACTCCCATCGATATTTATTCCGAGGATTCCCTGCAGCGCTTCATTGAGCTTGCCGAAACCGAACTGAAGATCACGCGATGGAAATTTAGCCACCATGCCTTGTACATTCGATTTCTTGGTGTTTTAGAAGCTCCTCATCATTTTGTCAAAGCCTCAAGCGATCCTGAGTACCGCAAGGAGGCGCTAAGCGAACGGAAAGGCCTCAGTCGCTATTGGTTTAAATGGAATAGCTCCTGGGGGTTATCCCATGTGTGGTGGGCTCTACAATGGATTTTTAGGCCATTAGTCAGTTTCATTAAGCAGAGCAAAGGGACACTGCTTTTTCTTGAAAAGATTTGTCGGAATGTCTCATATGAAAATGGGATCAGTCACGTGATTATTGCAGGGAAGAGGCGGCCGTTGGTCGAGCCGGGTGTTGAAGAGGAGAAGCTGCAGGATTTCAAAGTCCGCAAACGCATCTGGGAATGAAAAGAAAAAGCCGGAGATTGTCTCGAGGCACGAAACCGCATCCTAAAGGCTGCTACATTCCTGTCCTGACCTGGTTCGGACCGCTCCGTTCCACAAGGTCCCCGGCAAAGGTATAGTATAATGCACAAGTCCCTTTAAATCTATTGTAAAATTTTTTGGTGATTATGGAACCTTGGACCATCGGAGTAGATATCGGCGGAACTAAAGTCGCAGTCGCTCTTGTCACCCCCCAGGGAAAAGTCGAACACTCCATACAAAGCCCTACAAATGCATCCAGAGGATATAAATCCGTTTTAAAAATAATTTTCGATGCCATTAATTCTCTGATCAAACCCATGGAATGCCCGCCAGAAAGCATCGGAGTCGGCATTGCAGGACAGGTAGATCCCAACACAGGCTTTGTCTACTATGCACCAAATCTAGGTTGGACAAATGTACCCCTTCAAAAAGATTTATCAGATGTTTTCCGGGGAATTCCAGTGAAGGTGATGAACGATGTGCGTGCTGCGACATGGGCAGAATGGCATTATGGCGCAGGGCGAAACATGACCGATTTTGCAGCGGTATTTGTTGGCACCGGAATTGGAGGAAGCATTGTATCGCAGGGACGCCTGATAGAAGGTTATAGCAATACCGCAGGGGAAATTGGCCATACGATTGTTTCGCTTAACGGACCGCAATGTGGATGTGGGCAGTATGGATGCCTCGAAGCAATAGCAGGGGGGCTGGCAATAGGAAAGCGAGCGCAAGAATATGTGCAGCAAAATCCTGAAAGCGGGGCGTTACTATTAAAGCTGTCGGGAGGAAAATTCGCAAAATTGACAGCCAAAGTTGTTGAGGAGGCTTATCTTCAGGGCGATTCCATTGCTTTAAAGGTTATTGAGGAAGCGATAGAAGCACTGACAGCAGGTCTTGTGAATATTGTGAACCTGTTGAATCCACAGCGGATTATTTTGGGAGGGGGCGTGATTGATGGGTTGCCTGAGTTAGTACAGAAGCTTGAAAGTGGAGTGAAGCACAAGGCTGTTCGGGCATCGGTACAGGGATTGGAGATTGTGCAATCGCAGCTTGGATCATATGCTGTTGTCATCGGTGCCGCGCTGAAACATGATACACAAAGAAAGGACAAAGGACGTAAAGGACATAAGGGACATAAAGGACTTTAAAGGACAAAGGACCTAAACGACAGGTGCAACAAATGTCCCTTGTCCCTTATGTCCTTTGTCCTTTAAAGTCCTTTATGTCCCTTATGTCCTTTACGTCCTTTGTCCTTTAGGTCCCTTCTTTGCGGCTTCGGGTCTTTGCGCCTCGTAAATAACTCAAGTTATTTATCGAAAGATCCGGAGCATGTCAAAGACGAACCCACCCGATTGCCCCTCCGGCAGGGAGCTTTGCGTTTAATCTCTTTCGAATGTCTGTTTCATAAGTCTGTGGTAAAAAATGCCTGGAAACTGTATATCTTGAAGATTATGAAACAACTACACTTTTTAAAATTTTCCTTCCTTGCCACCGCCCTAGCTACTTCCAGCTGCCATTGCCTCTCCGCATCACCCCTTCTAACCATTGACTCCGCTATTGAACGCGCTTACCATTGCTCCCCCACACTGTCAGCTGCAAATGCTGAAGTCAGCATACGCAGCGCTGAAGCCTATCAGGCAGGACTTCTCCCTAATCCTGTTGCTACTGTCGAACTCAGCGGCCCAGGCTCCTGGCGTTCACACAGAGATTGCAATGATGCTGAGCTACTCTTCGCGATTACCCAATTTTTTGAAATGGGGGGCAAGCGTTCAAAACGGGAATATATTGCTGCTCTTGGCATTTCTGAAGCCCTATGGGAACTAGAAAACGCTAAACTCGACATATCTAGCAATGTGTCAAAAGCCCTAATTGATGTGGCTGCGGCTCAAGAGCATGTAAGAATTGCTGAAAGGCAGAAACATATTGCAGAACAACTCTACCAATCGGTCACCACAAAAGTCGATGCAGGAAAGGTCGCTTCGTTACAGGCGAGAAAAGCTGAGATCTCTGTCACAACCTCCACGTTGGCTCATGAAAAGGCTGTAAGGCAATTTGGCCTTGCTAAAAGAAATCTTGCCGCTTTTTGGAATAATTTAAATCCAGATTTCGAGAATGTCTGTTTTCCTCTTTTTGAAATAATCCCCCTTCCAAGCTATGCTTCTCTAGAAGCTCTTCTATATCGCAACCCCAATATGATGAAATGGGAGATCGAGATTTGCACAGCACGAGGGATAATAGAACAGGAAGTCGCCTTATCAGTACCCGATCTGACTGTTACTGCAGGAGTTACTTGCGAGAGACATGAGAAAAGCAGTCTCACATTGGGAGTTTCCATTCCTTTGCCTATTTTTGATAGAAATCAGGGGAACATCTGCCGTGCTCAGCATGAACTCACTCAGCTTCAAGAACTTAAAAGAGAGAACATCCTAGCATTAAACATGTCACTTGCTTATACTTATGATAATTTACTTACCGCATATAAAGACTGTTTGGCGTATAGAGATAATATCTTGGCTGCGGCAATGGAAGCATTTGATTCTGCAAGAGAGGGATATCAAGAGGGCAAATACGATTATCTTGAACTGTTAGATGCTCAGCGGACCCTCTTTGAAATTGAAGAACAATATATTGACACACTTGTCGAATTTCATGATAAGCTGATAGACGTCTACCGGCTGGTTGGCAATGCACCAGGCTAATGAAGTAAACATCTAAGAAGAAAAGTAACAGGATATGCAGGATCAGGCAGGATACGAAGGATAGCAAGCATCCTCTTGATATACAAAGAATTTCCAATGGATCTAAGGCCTCCCGGCCTTAGATCCATTGGAAATTCTTTTGAATGACAGGAGGATACTTGCTATCCTTCATATCCTGCCTGATCCTGCATATCCTGTTACTTTTCTTCTTAGATGTTTACTTCATTAGCCTAATGTTGTGACTTTAGCTGGAAGTGCTATTGGTTTATCAAACTGTTAAAGGTATGGAGTCTCTGATGTCTTTTTTTAGATCGATCTTTGTTATTGGTGTTTTGGCCACTTCATGTTGCTTTGCACACAACGACGACCATGATCACGACGACCACGATCATGAGAATCACGTTGCCCTATCTCCCGAGCAGATTGCGACCGCTGGCATAGAAACCCAAATCGCCAAACCCCAGACATTGCGAATCATGATCTCGATTCCAGGAAAAATTACCATAAACCAGCACCATCAAGCCCACGTCGTTGCCAAGGCCGATGGAACCGTTGCCCAAGTCTCCAGGAACATTGGCGATGCCGTCTTCGCCGATGAAACGCTCGCTGTTTTGGAAAGCAAAGAGGTTGCAGAAGCCAAAGCAGCATACATCACAGCGATTAAGCGCGAAGCCCTTGCGTTGCAAATGCTGGCCTCTGAAGAACAGCTGAAGAACAAAAAAGTATCTCCTGAACAAGACTACCTCCATGCATGCTTAAATGCAAAAGAAGCTGAAATTAACCGAGAAGTCGCCCAACAAAAACTCTATATTTTTGGTTTGAATCAATCTCAGATTGATCAATTGACACGTGACAAGATGAGCGGCCTATGTTGCTATGAAATCAAAGCTCCTATCAATGGTGTTGTCATAGCGAAAGATATCTCGGTAGGCTCATACGTCAGTGAAGACGACCATCTTTATACGATTGCAGATCTCGATACAGTGTGGGTCGAACTGGGCATTTATCCCCAACATCTTTCACAAGTAAAGTTGGGCAATAAAATTATCGTCACCCCCATCAGAGACGAGCACATAAAAAGCGAAGGGGAACTGACTCAACTTTGTCCAATCATCGATGAAGGGACGCGGACTGCTGCTGCTATCGCGACGATACCGAATAAATCACGAACATGGTTTCCTGGGACTTATGTCACTGCTAACATTGTAATTGATAAAGTTGATGTGCCTGTGGCTGTTTTGAAGAAAGCAGTTCAGACAGAAAACGGAGAAAGCTATATATTTGTACCCCATCCAGAAGGGTTTTTGAAGCAAGAAGTTGTTTTGGGCAAATCTGATGGCAAATATGTGGAGATTGCGGAAGGTCTACAAGCGGGCGAGCCCTATGCATCGACGGAGACATTTCTTTTGAAGGCTGAGTTAGGCAAGGGCGGCGGCGGCCACGATCATTGATCATTGATATAATATTTTACCACAGAGATCACAGAGAGAGAAGAAGTAACAGGATATGAAGGATAGTGCTCTTCGTGAACGCTCCCGCGCCGAGCCCGCGCCCGAACCTCCCTTGCCGCACAATCTTTCGCAATAGTTTTTACCACAGAGATCACAGAGAGAAGAGGAGAAGGGAGAGGAGTAGAAAAAGTGGCAGGATATGCTGAGGAGGATATGAAGGATAATGTTAACATCCGGTTACTTTCTCTTCTTCCCCTCCTCTTCTCTCTGTGATCTCTGTGGTAAAAACTATTGCGAAAGATTGTGCGGCAAGGGAGGGTCGGGCACGGGCTCGGGCGCGTTCACGAAGAGCACTATTAAAAGGCTAATATTATGATTGAAAAAGTACTGTCGTTTTCTATTACCTACCGCTATCTCATCGCACTGCTCACCGCATGCATCGCAGCTTACGGCATTTATGCCCTCAAAAATCTCCCCATCGACGCTGTTCCCGATGTCACGAATAACCAAGTCCAAATCAATACCTCAGCTTTAGGTTACTCTCCCATTGAAGTAGAAAAGCAAATCACCTTCCCTATCGAAACTGCCCTGAGCGGTATCCCTGGACTCGAAAGCACCCGCTCCCTCTCCCGCAATGGCTTCTCGCAAGTCACTGCTATTTTTCAAGATAAAGTCGATATCTACTTTGCTCGACAACAGATCAATGAACGCCTCACCGAAGCTCGCGAAAGCTTACCGCCCGGAGCCGATCCCAAAATGGGTCCTATCTCCACAGGTCTCAGCGAAGTTTATATGTGGGCTGTCAACTTCGATCCAGTCATGCGGCAAAAAAAAGTCCATGAAGGGCGTTACGGCTGGCAAGAAGATGGCTCCTACGTAACCCCTGAAGGAGATCGCCTGAAATCTGATGTCGAATTGGCCGCATATTTGCGCACAGTGCAAGATTGGGTCATCCGTCCGCAGCTTAAGGGGATCAAAGGTCTCGCAGGCGTCGATGCTATCGGCGGATTCGTCCGACAATATCACGTGGAACCTGATCCTGAAAAAATGATTTCTTTGGGAATACCCCTCAAAGATCTTTTAGAAGCCATAAAAGACAATAACCTCAACATTGGTGCCGGCTACATTGAGCATGGTGGAGAATCTTATTTGGTAAAAGCTGATGGCCGTATAGAAACTCCCGAACACATAAGCAGCATCGTCGTTACCACTCGAGAAAACGTCCCCATTTCAATCGGTGATATTGCCACTGTTGGTATTGGCAAAGAGCTTCGCAGTGGAAGTGCTAGTGAAAATGGAAGTGAAGCTGTGATCGGAACAGCAATGATGTTGATTGGAGCCAATAGCCGCACTGTTGCAACCGCTGTAAAAGAAAAGTTGGAGCTCATCAACGAAACGCTGCCTGTCGGAATCGAAGCAAAGCCTGTCCTTAGCAGAATAAAACTCATCGATACCACCATTCATACCGTTGCAACCAATTTAGCTGAAGGTGCCATCCTCGTCATCGCGGTTCTTTTTATGTTCTTGGGGAATTTCAGAGCCGCCCTCATTACAGCTCTTGTGATCCCATTATCGATGTTGATGACTGCCATTGGCATGGTGCAGACAAAAATCAGCGGAAACTTGATGAGTTTGGGGGCGATCGATTTCGGATTGATCGTCGATGGGGCTGTGATCATCGCTGAAAATTGCCTTCGGAAATTGTCGGAAAAGCAGCGAGAGTTCGGCCGTATATTGACTCTTGAGGAGCGCCTTCATGAGGTGCTTCAAGCAAGTAAAGAGATGATCCAGCCTTCGGTGTTTGGACAAGCAGTCATTATTACTGTCTATCTTCCGATTTTGACACTATCCGGTATCGAAGGGAAAATGTTTGAGCCAATGGCTCTGACGGTTATTTATGCACTTGTTGCAGCCTTTATCCTTTCCCTGACGTTTGTCCCTGCGATGGTCGCCATTTTTGTGAGCGGAAAAGTAAGTGAAAAGGAAAATATCCTCATTCATGCAGCCAAAAGTCTCTATGAGCCTTTGTTGCGTTCTATTGTGAAAGTGCCCTATATGATTAC
The DNA here is from genome assembly GCA_013288825.1 of Chlamydiota bacterium. Lineage (GTDB taxonomy): Bacteria > Chlamydiota > Chlamydiia > Chlamydiales > Parachlamydiaceae > JABDBC01. Next base: position 25,803 of record JABDBC010000002.1, on the reverse strand, counting down.
AACAGGTGCAGTTAGCCTGGTCATTGCCGCTGGTTTTTTGTTTAACTCTCTCGGACAAGAGTTCATTCCCACTCTTGACGAACTCGATATTGCCGTGCAGGCTTCCCGCATTCCTAGTACATCGCTTACCCAAGCAACTGCAATGCAGCTCGGGGTGGAAAAAACTCTTAAAGGTTTTGATGAAGTGGCCTTCGTTTTTTCAAAAACAGGAACCGCTGAAATGGCATCAGATCCAATGCCTCCCTATGCTTCTGACACTTTTGTCATTCTGAAACCCCGTCACGAATGGGCCAATGCTGATCGCAGTAAAAATGATCTCATTGAAGCAATGGAAACCGAATTGGAAAAATTACCCGGTAATACCTATGAATTTACCCAGCCTATTGAAATGCGTTTCAACGAACTCATCGCAGGCGTGCGAAGCGATGTGGCTGTAAAGATCTATGGGGATGATTTCCAACTCATGAAGAAAACCGCCGATTCCATCGCGGCTATTCTCAGAAAAGTTCCGGGCGCTGCAGATGTCGTGGTAGATAAAACCGATGGCCTCCCCACTTTGGAAATTAATGTGAATCGAGAAGCCATGAGCCGCCATCATTTGAATATGCGCGACGTTTTAGAGATGGTCGAAGTTGCCATTGGTGGGGGTAAGGCTGGTATCATTCTTGAAGGGGATCGCCGCTACGATTTAATGGTAAGGCTCCCTGAAGATATTAGAAAAGAGGTGGCGATGCTCGAAAAACTGCCCATCTCCCTACCGCCTGAAAATTTCAAAAAAGAAGAGAAAGAAGGGCACAAAGATACCTATGCTTACATTCCTCTTAAAGAAGTGGCTGACCTCAAAGTGACGACAGGGCTTAATCAGATCAGTCGGGAAAATGGCAAAAGATTGGTGATGGTACAAACAAATGTGCGCGGATCGGACCTTTCGACATTTATAGAGACTGCAAAACAAAAGATTGCCGAAGAGGCTAAAATCCCACCAGGCTATTGGATAGAATGGGGCGGCCAATTTGAGAATCTTTTGTCGGCACGAGAAAGGCTCATGGTTGTAGTTCCGATATGCTTTGCTGTGATTTTTCTGCTGCTTTATACCGCATTTCACTCCGTCAGACATGCGGCTCTCGTGTTCACAGGGGTGCCCCTTGCATTGACTGGAGGCATTGCTGCCCTGTGGCTGCGTGACATCCCATTCTCTATTTCTGCTGCAGTGGGTTTTATTGCATTGTCAGGAATTGCGGTATTAAATGGTTTAGTTATGGTGAGCTATATTAATCAGCTGATCAAACAGGGGATGCCCTGGGATGAATCTATTGTTAAGGGGGCCTTGACGCGGTTCCGTCCAGTCGCGGTAACGGCCTTAGTTGCCTCTTTGGGCTTTTTGCCGATGGCATTGGCGCAAGGTGCAGGTGCAGAAGTGCAGAGACCTCTTGCAACAGTGGTGATTGGGGGCTTGATCAGCTCGACGCTGTTAACACTGATCGTGCTGCCCGCCCTTTACACCCTTTTCACACCCCGCCTGAAAACAAAATAACAGGATATCCAAGCATCACATCAGGGCGGGCAAGAATAAAGAAGAAAAACAAAGCAAGGAACAAAGAAAAAACAAAGAAGAAAAGTAACAGGCTATTCTATCTATCACTGTTTATCATTGTTTATCACTGTCTATCACTGTACCATCGAGACTTCTTTGATGGCCTCTTCGTTGATGCCTGTCGTGAAAATGCCCCCCTCTGCAAGACGAGTCAGCTTCTTATCCGCTTCCCCTTCCCCATTCAACGCATGCTGCAATAAATCCATCGCCTTATTTTGACTCAAATGGCGTGCAAATGTTCTCGCTGTACCATAAACGGCAATTTTATAATGCTGCAACCGTTGGACGATTGCAATGATTGCTGCATCCTTCACGGCAGAATTTCCCCCGCGACCTGCGGTATTATCCAACTGTTCGAGAATATCTTCAATAGCCTTGCAAACACTTCCTCTCGCTTGTGTATTTAACTCTTGAAATACCATGCTCATATGTTCATTATGTTTGCTTACATCCTGCAAATAATGTGTTAATGCTTCTCGCAGATCCCCGGATGAAACAATGGAGATCACTCTTGGCAATGCTGATGCAATTTGTTCTTCAGCACTAAATAGATCATTCAATTGTTCTATAAATAGTTCTTGAAATTGATATTGCTGTGGCATAATATCTCCTTTGTTTCATAGTTGCTTCTTAATTTGACATTACTAATCGTTAAAATGATTCGCAAGAAAATTTTGATTCTGGCAAGATAATTCTATGTTTGAAATGATCAAAGGCAACCCACAGGTTAAAGATTATCTAGGCCGTCTGCTGGCAAAAGAGGCGATCCCAAACTCATTGCTCTTTGCTGGACCCGATGGGATCGGCAAGAGCCTATTCGCCGAAACTTTTGCAAAATTGGCCAATAATCTAGAGAAAATCTCCCATCCCGATATTCGAATCTATCGTCCTGAAGGGAAAATTGGGATGCATAGCATCGATTCTCTTCGCCGATTCAACGAAGAGGTGTATCAATCTCCTTATAGTGCTAAGTATAAGTTCTTTATAGTTCATGATGCCGACCGAATGCTCTCGTATAGCGCCAATGCTTTGCTCAAAACCTTCGAAGAACCCATTCATACGAGCATTATTATCTTATTATCGAGCTCTCCCGAATCGCTGTTGCCCACCGTGCTATCTCGGTGCCAAACAGTTCGTTTTAAGCAATTACAACGAGAAGAAATTGCTTTAATGGTCCAACAACACTGCGGCAAGAGCAAAGTCGATGCCGACATGATCGCGCAGCTGTCGCGGGGATCTCTAGGAAATGCCTTCAAAATGGCTTCTCAGGGGGTTGATCCATTACGTTTGCTAATTCTTAATAGTCTTTCTCAAGGGAGATTTTCCACATACACCCTTTTATTGGCCTCTTTAGCTGAAATTGTCGAACATATTGAAAAGGCGCAGCAAAGCATGGGGGAAACAGCAAGGCAGACTCTTGAAAAGCAGTATCCCGAAGGGGCTCCAGCAGCACAGCAGCAGGCAATAGATAAAGAAGTTGAAGGGCTCATGACGATGCTTGCGATGCAAGAGGTGCAGGCCGTATTTGATCTGGTGATTTCGTGGTATCGCGACATGCATTTGCTCCACTTGGGAGGAAGTCGGGATTATTTATTGAATCCCGATTTTGTGGAAGCGATTGATCAGGCGTTGCAGCGAGGGGAGAGCAAGCCATTGGAGAATGTGTTGGGAGTGATTAGTGAAGTTAAGAGGGGATATGAGAGGTCAGCGCCCTTAGCAAGCACCCTGGAATCGCTTTTTCTGCAATTGCTCTATTGAAAGGACAAAGGACGTAAAGGACATAAGGGATCTAAAGGACAATACCGTCCCTTACGTCCTTTGTCCTTTAAAGTCCTTTATGTCCCTTATGTCCTTTACGTCCTTTGTCCTTTAGGTCCCTTGTCCTTTCAGTCTGTGGTTTAACAAATGATTATGATCCCATCACAAGCAACACGCGATATTGTCCATTTCCTGAAATCACTCCGCGATACAATCATCCACGAATTTGAAACACTCGAATCTCAAGCCCGCTTTGCACGCAACCCTTGGGAGCACCATACGGGCGGTGGCGGCGAAATCTCGCTCATTCATGGCGAGATCTTTGAAAAGGCCGCAGTCAACTGGTCTGGGGTTTCTGGAGCCAACTTTCCTATGCAAGATGGCATGGGACCCTTCTTTGCTACTGGCGTAAGCTTAATTACACACATGGCAAATCCCTATGCTCCTACTGTGCATATGAATATCCGCTATATTGAAACAGAGACCAAACAATGGTTCGGCGGAGGCTATGATTTGACACCGATGGGCTTTCCATTCTCTGAAGATACACTCCATTTTCATAACATCGCAAAGACTACCCTAGATCAGTATAATCCTGAGCTTTATCCTCAATTCTCTAAAAATGCCCGAGAATATTTCTATATCCCTCATCGAAAAAAAGAGCGTGGCGTCGGGGGAATTTTCTTCGATCACTACAATAGTGGAAATTTTGAGCAAGATCTCGCCATGTGGAAATCCATCGGCACCACGTTTTTGGAGAGCTATCTGCCCATTCTTAGAAGGAGAATACAGCAGCAATACACTGCTGCTGAACGAACAATTCAATTGAAACAGCGTGCGCATTATGCTGAATTTAATTTGATGTATGACAGGGGGACCAAGTTTGGATTTATATCAGGGGGCAATCCTGAGGCCATTCTGTGTTCCATGCCCCCACTCGCGTCTTGGTAGGATCTAAGCTGATTTTTTACCACAGAGATCACAGAGAGAGAAGGGGAGGGGAAAAGAAGAGATTGATAGAAAATTCAATGACTTCTAATCCCCTCTGCGTCTCTGCGCCTCCCCGTCTCTGCGTTAAATTCGTTATAATGATTAACGCAGAGACGGGGAGGCGCAGAGACGCAGAGGGAATTATAAGTCATTGAATTTTCTATTAATCCCTTCTTTTCCCCTCCTCTTCTCTCTCTGTGTTCTCTGTGGTAAAAATAAGCAATAAGACTATCGCATAGAATGGATGTAGCTTTTAAGTGTGTTGCTCAAAAGCATCGCTATCGTCATCGGACCCACCCCCCGCGGTACAGGCGTTATCGCTCCACACTTATCTTTCACGTTTTCAAAGTCAACATCGCCCACCAATCGATCTCCCAATTTGTTTATCCCAACATCCACCACAACAGCTCCAGCCTTCACCATATCTGCCGTCACAAATTTTGGTTGCCCAATTGCTGCTATCAAGATATCCGCAAGCAGGCATAGCTCCTGTAATTTTTGAGTATGACTATGTGCGATAGTTACTGTCGCATTGGCTCCAGGTGCATTTTGCATCATCAATGCTGCCATTGGCTTGCCGACCAAATTGCTGCGCCCAAGAATGACCACATGTCTTCCCGATGGAGAAATCCCGGAACGCTCTAACAAAACTTTGATCCCCAATGGTGTACAGGGGACAAAACCACTCGAATCCCCCGTCAAAAGCTTACCAGCATTCAAAGGGTGAAGCCCATCGACATCTTTATTTGGAGAGATCGCGTGGATTATCTTCTGAGCATTAATGTGGGGGGGTAATGGCAGCTGTACTAGAATCCCATCGACAGTGGGATCTTGATTGAATTTTTGTATTTCTTCTAAAACGATATTTTCGGGGGTGTCATGGTCCAGGAAGCGTTGAATCGAAATCATCCCAACCCGTTCGCAGGCTTTAATTTTCGCTCTCACATATAAATGGGAAGGGGGGTGAGTGCCAACGAGAATGACCCCTAAGCAGGGCTTTCGTCCATTGGCAGCAGCAATCTGGCTTTGAATTTCCTTTTCAATCTCTGCAGCAATAGCTCGACCGTCAATAATCATTTCACAGCTTCTCGCCATTCTTTTCGTTTCCATTGATCGATTTGATTCTCACTTTTTCTACGGAGCGCTCGTTGGACTTGAGGATTTCCATGTCAAATTTATCATGGTGAATCACAAAACCTTTTGCAGGGATCGATCCCGTTGTGTGGTAGATGTATCCACCGATCGTATCGTATTCCCCTTCTTGCGGAATCTCCACACCCAACTGCTCTTCGGCATCCAGAATATTCATTCGCGCATCTACAACCCAAGAGCCATCAGGTTGCACATAATAGAGTTCCACCTCTTCTTCATCATACTCATCAGCAATTTCACCGACAATCTCTTCTAATATATCTTCGATGGTAACGATACCCGCAGTTCCCCCATATTCGTCTACAACAATGGCTAAATGGACTTGCTTCTTGCGGAACTCTTGCAGTAAGCTTGAAAGCTTCTTTGTTTCAGGAGTATGGAGAATGTTTTTTTGTATGGTTTCAATAGGAGCTGACAGGACAGCAGGATCGTTATTTTTTAGCTCGTATTCGATATATTTACGCAGGATGTCTTTATACATAAGCACCCCGACAATATTATCGACTGTGGTTCGGTAGACTGGGGTGCGGCTATATTCTTGCCCTTGCAATAGCTTTGCAGCCTCTTTAATTGATATTTCTGCAGGAAGACTGAACAAATCAACGCGGGGGACCATCACTTCACGAGCAATTCTCTCTTTAAATTGCACGACTGATTCAATCAAATTTTTATCGTGTACATCAAAAGCAGGGCTGAGATCGGCATGTTGAAGCATATCGATAATTTCTTGTCTTCCCATCGATTCATAAGGTTGAATCAATTGCGATGAGGAATGGGAAATTTTTAGAAATAAATAGGTGAAGGGAAATACTAAAAAGAGAATGGGTGTGGTCAAGGGCAGGCATATGCGTAAGGTATTTATTGGATAGGAGCTTCCCAAAATGCGGGGAAGATAATCGGAAACAATAAAAGAGATGAGCATAAAAGCGATCACAATGAAACAGAGCAATAGCAAATGGCTGTAAGAATCTTGAAATGGGAAAAACAGTGCGGCGAGACCGATGACAAAACTTGTTGTATAAAGGAAACGGCTTACATTCTGAGCGCAAATCAGCGAAAAGAAAAGACTTTCATAGGGCCCGTTAGGAAAAAAGAAATTGTGAAAGATACCATATGGGAAAAGTTTTCCCGATCCTCTTACCTCTTTAACGACATCTTTTTTGTGCAAACTGCGGAATGCGCTACAAATTGCCACTAAGAAAAATGTGCAAGCAAGGAAGAACAGTGTCGAAAAAACCATCAAAATAAATAGCAAGTGATTGACCTCCATAAAGGACCTAAGGGACAAAGGACGTAAAGGACATAAGGGACACAAAGGACTTTAAAGTACAAGGGACGTAAAAGTCTTGCTGTCCTTTACGTCCTTTGTCCTTTAAAGTCCTTTATGTCCCTTATGTCCTTTACGTCCTTTGTCCTTTACGTCCCTTCTTTTCAAATGTTGCATATGGCGCCGTTCGGCTGCCCGCATTGCTGCTCGCTCTTCTTTGTCAATATCATCATATCCCATTAAATGCAAAAGACCATGTATAACATAAAGAGTGACTTCTTCATAAGGATCTTTTTGATGCTTCAACGCATAATCTACGGCAACTTGTGTACAAACGAAAACATCGCCAAGCAAAGCTGTATTTTCTAAAGTATCAAAACTGTCGAACTCAAATTTGAAATTATTAGATACAGGAAGTGAGATACAATCAGTGACGGAGGAATCATCGAAAAATTTGGCATGAAGCTGACTGATTTCAGCTGGTTCAACTAAATGAATCCCTACTTCGTCGTACTGCTTTCCTTCAAATGCAACGACTTCCTTCACAAGAGCTTGAAGAGATTGCGGAGAGAATGAAAGGCACGACTGCCTATTGGAAATATGAACGATCAACTTTAAATTTAACCTTTAATCTGTTTGCGCCGGCCCTCCGGGACGGTATGTGTTGGTTGGCGGTTACCCAGGCTTCGCTTACCCCTCCGGGGAGCTTCAGCCTGGGCTATTACGTGAACATCCCTCCGGGCTGGATGCAGAACCTCTTGAAAATCACTTTTCACACTGCCCGGAGGGCTGTTCACGTAATAGCCCAGGCTGAAGCTCCCCGGAGGGGTAAGCGAAGCCTGGGATAGCACCATCCAGTAACACCGTCCCGGAGGGCCAGCACAAACCATTATCAATTTCTATGGTAAAATCTCTTCCAACAACGGTCTTATGCGACAGGAGTTTTAGGAAGGCCGGTCACTTTCTTCATTGACTCGTCCCATCTGCCCAGTTTCTTCAACACATTCACTCTTTCAAAACGTTTTAATACATTGCGCTTCTTGGCACCTTTTGTGGATTTGCCAAAACTTGGATGTCTAGACATAATTCATTCCCTTATTATTTAATCTTAGCGATAAAAACATGAGCCGCAACATCGCCTTCAAGCGCGTTTGAATGCTCTTTGTATCCATTCTTTAGCTGATCTTTGAGAGCCCCTGTTTTTACTGACGGACCTTTGGGTCTGCGACGGGATTGGCTTCTTCTTTCTGACTGTTTGCTAATGCGTACCATGTGTGTTCTCCTACTTTTGTACAATGTAGACAGTATAAAGATTAAAGGTGATTGATGCAATCAATTTTACATCAATTTTCATAACCTACATGAACACTTTCCAAAGTCGTTTTTTGTGATAAAAGGCCGTTGCTTGCCCCCAGCTGAACTCAAACATCTTATGCTTATATTGATGAAATGATGTTGGCTTTAAACTCTTAGATAAGCTTATCACTGTTGCATGGGGACGAATTTTTTCCAATTTCTCTTCCAATGCCTCCATCAAATCATCCTGAAAACAGGTGGAGTTCATGAAAATAAAATCAGCGTCGGAAAAATCGATATCTAAAAAACTTCCGTGAATCAACTGGATCTGCTTGTCGCCTATCTCTGGGGCAATGGTAGGATAAATGTCGTTCTCATACCGCTTTAGAACCTCAGCTGACGCGCCATACAATGTTTCCAGGTATTCAATGCCTCTCGCGACCTTGAAATCAAACATCAAATGCGCCAGCATCACAGCCTTGCCTGTGCCAGAACCGAGATCATAAAAAATCTGACCTGGTATGGGACCCCCTTCGGAGACCATTTCGTAAAAAGAATCTGGAACCACTTCGCCATAAACAAATGACTTGCTGGTATATTGATTCTTTTCGCGACCCTCTAATGACAATGACCGACCATTAACGTTATCGTATAAAGTATGAAATATTTCTTTTACTTTTTCTCGTTCCATAAAAAATAGCCTCCGAAAACCAGTTGATTATATAGCATTAGAATCTATCAGATAAAGAGAAAAATCAAGAAGAAAAGTAGGAAGGGGTAAAAATTGCTGTTCCTATCCGCAGAAAAGTGGCCCCTTCAGCTATTGCCAGACGATAATCATGGGTCATTCCCATCGAAAGATGAGGCAATTGCATCTGCTCTTTTAATTGACGAAGTTTGGAAAAACATGATCTGATGACTGATTCGTTTTCTGTCAAAGGAGCAATGGTCATTAATCCTTGTACTTTGATTCCTGGCATTGCTTGGATTGATTCATAGGCTTGCAAGCAATCCTCAGGGGTGAAACCATGCTTAGAAGTTTCTCCGGAAGTGTTTACTTGCAGAAAAACGTTTATTGGAGTGAGAGTCTTGGTTTTGCTGCTTTCAAGGCTACATTGTGAGATGGTTTTTGCCAGTTGAAATGAGTCTACAGAATGAATCCAGCTGAAAGTTTGGACCGCTTTTTTGACTTTATTGTGTTGCAGAGAGCCAATCATGTGCCATGAGATGTCGTAGGGCGCTTGAGGGGTTTTCGTGAGAGCCTCTTGGAGCTTATTTTCGCCAAAATGATGGCAGCCGGCAGCGTAGAGTGGGGAAGCGTTTTCCCAAGAGATCCCCTTTGTGACAGCGATGAGGGTGATTTCGTTTGGGTTGCGTCCATTTTGTCGCGCACACGTTTCGATGTTGTAGAGGAGTTCGTGATAATTTTTGAGGATGGAAGTTGCCATGCGAGTAATTTACGCGAGAAGATATTTATCTGCAAATTTCCTGGACAAGGGATCAGGACATAAGGAGGTAATTGTAGAAGAGTAGCTCTAATGACTTATAATTCCCTCTGCGTCTCTGCGTTAAATTCGTTATAATGATTAACGCAGAGACGCAGAGGGAATTATATGTTTCGTTAAAGTATTAACAATAATGCACGATGTTATCACAATTAAGTAGTTTAGATCAAACTAAAGTCGACAGGATCAAACTCTAATAAATACTCGTTAATAGTTGCTCGTTCTTCGACGTTAAGTGCTTTAAAAGCGCTTTCAAGCTTGTGTAGTAAGGCAATATCATATGGAGGTTCTTTTTGTACGATTATGAATCTAATATTAAAATACTCTCTTCCTTCAGAAGACCACCATACGTCAGCGAGTTTTACAGAAACTTCTTCAGGAGATATTCGATTTAAAACAGAAGGATCAAGGCCGAGCCATCCCTTGGTACCTAATTCACGAAATGAACCAATCAGTTTAAGGCGTAGAGTTGCTTCAAAAGGTGGTAATAGACCAGCAATAGTTCCTAAATCTTTTGGGCTAAGATCTTTAACGGTCCCATCAAAATCGTCTATTTTTTGTATAAGCTCAATTGGATTAAGTGTTTCGAATTCGATAGTGTTCCTTAAAGTAAAATATTCTTCTCCTTTGCGTGCAATAATATCGGCCAATCTTTTGTAGGCTTCATCAAGAGTCACTGGGATTTCCTCTCTAAAGGCAAACATTTTGTTACTATGGAACTCGCGAATCCACTCAAGAGCTTCTTGATGGTCTATTTCCTCAGCAATATCATCAGATTCAAACGGTAATAAAAACGTATTAATAGTTTCTTTTGCTTCGGGATCAAGAGCATTAAGGGCGCTGTCAAGCTGGTCTCGTAAAGCAATATCACATGGAGGTTCTTTTTGTACGATTATGAATCTAATATTAAAATACTCTCTTCCTTCAGAAGACCACCATACGTCAGCGAGTTTTACAGAAATTTCTTCAGCGGATATTCGATTTAAAACAGAAGGATCAACGCCGAACGGTTCCCCCATAGCTAAAGTACGAAATGAATCAATCAGTTTAAGGCGTAGAGTTTCTTCAAAAGGTGGTAATAGACCAGTAATAGTTCCTAAATCTTCTGGACTGAAACCTTTAACGTACCTATCAAAAAAGTTTATTGTTCGTATAAGCTCAATTGGATTAAGTGTTCCAAATTCGATAACGTTTCTTAAAGTAAAATATTTTACTTCTTTGCGTGCAATAAAATCGGCCAATCTTTTGTAGGCTTCATCAAGGGTCAGTGGGATTTCCTCTTTAAAGGCAAACTTTTTTTTACTATGGAACTCGCGAATCCACTCAAGAGCTTCTTGATGGACTATAGCCCCATCCAAAGATACGTCAAAGGGTTGTAAGAGTTCATGAAGGGTTTTCTCTGCTTCTGAAGGAAGAGTTTTGGCAATAATTGCTAGAGACGATTGGGCAGCAGAAGTATTTGCGCTTGGATCATCACCATCTCGTCCAGCTTCCTTATAATCGAAGTATGCCTTTAAATTCTCTTGCATGGCTTTATGTATAGCAGTTAGATAACGGTGTCCTGCGACAGTACTAGCTACATAAACAATTTCATTAAAAGCGTTTTTGTAACTGACAGAGGTTTTGGCCACACGCGAAGGCTGGATATCAGTTCGAAGGCGAATGTGGTTTTTTTCTATTAAATCATTGACAAAGGCAGTCACTACTTCAATGCGCAGCAGTGCTTGTACAGTATTGTCAACACCAGCCTGCAACTTTTTTAAATTTTCTTCTTCATCTCTATGGCCGAATAGATGAACTGGATCATTCCACAGATCTTCTGCGCGGTGGCCTATTCCGGAAGTCATGAAGTATCTCTTTATTTTGTGTTGATGAATGGTAATAAATAATAAATGATAGTATCACAATTAAGTAATTGAGATCAATTTAAATTAGTATGATTAATATAATGACTAGAGAGGTGTGAAAAAATAGAGTAGGATAAAATAGAAGTATTTAAAAATAAAACTGAAGGCTGAAGAATTGTTGTGTTGTTCTTCAGCAGGCCAACGGCAACATGAGATATCCACACCAGGCCAACGGCAACATGAGGCATACACACCAGGCCAACGGCAACATGAGACCTCCACACCAGGCCAACGGCAACATGAGACCTCCACACCAGGCCAACGGCCTGACGTATAAAAGCCTAGGGCAACGCCCTAGGTACGCCCAGAGTTAATTTTCAGGCTGAAAGCCTGACGTATAGCAAACACAGTTGATGCAAAACAAATCCCATTTCAGTAAGATGAGATGTGCTATTTAAATTTGAAATCGTATGTATCTTAGTCCATAACACCAACACCATAACCAAACACCATAACACCAACACTAACACAACCTGAGAAATAAATATGTCACAATCCCTCTCCAACGTACTCTTACATATTATCTTCAGCACTAAAAACCGTCATCCTTTTATAGACGATATTATTGAACCTGAGCTATATGCTTTTATGACTTCTATCGTTGCATCCCGTGGAAGTTACGTGCATAAGATTGGAGGAATTGCTGACCATGTACATCTCTTTGCTACGTTACCACGCACTTTGTCCATTAGTGACTTTCTAGAAGAAATCAAAAAAAACTCGTCAAAATGGATCAAAACAAAGGGTACAAATTATAGAGATTTCTCCTGGCAAAAAGGATATGGAGCATTTTCTGTAAGTGAGTCCATGCATGGAGCAGTTATAACATATATTTCCAACCAGAAGGAACATCACAAAACTCAATCCTTCCAAGATGAATATCGTAAGATTCTCCAACTCAATCGGGTTCCGTTTGATGAGAGATATCTTTGGGACTAGCATGATTTTGTATACTATACATCAGGCTTTCAGCCTGAGAGTTAACTCTGGACATACCTAGGGCGTTGCCCTAGTACACTGTAAGGTAAATCCGTGCCAGTAAAAACTCCGCCAAAGCCCCGGGGTTGAATCGATCGTAAGTCACCCCATATTGCTAATATTGGGTGACTTACGATCGTTCAACCGCGGGAGCTTTCGCGAAGTTTTTACTTGGACGGATTTACCTTACAGTGTACTAGGCTTTTATACGTCAGGCTTTCAGCCATCAATGTCAAACTCTAATAACAAAAAACCAATAGTCTCTTGATCTCTGAGACTAAGAGCTTCAAAGGCGTTTTTAAGTCTGTGTAGTAAAGCAATATCATTTGTATGTTTTTTCTGTTGCGCGATTAGGAATCTAATATTAAAATACTCTCTTCCTTCAGAAGACCACCATACGTTAGCGAGTTTTACAAAAACTTCTTCAGGGGACATTTGCGTTGAAACAGAAGGATTAAGGCCGAGCCATCCCTCGGTATCTAATTCACGAAATGAATCAATCAGTTTAAGATGTAGAGTTTCTTCAAAAGGGGGTAATAGAGCATTAATAGTCGCTAAATCTTCTGGACTAAGATTTTGAACGGTCCAATCAAAATCGTCTATCTTTTGCATAAGCTCAAATGGATCAAGTGTTCCGAATTCGATAGCGTTTCTTAAAGTAAAATATTCTTCTCCTTTGCGTGCAATAATATCGGCCAATCTTTTGTAGGCTTCATCAAGAGTCACTGGGATTTCTTCTCTAAAGGCAAACATTCCTTCAGTATGGAGCTCGCGAATCCACGGTATAGCCTCAAGATACTTTATAGACCCATTCAAAGACTCGTCAAAGGGTTGTAAGAGTTCATGAAGGATTTTCTGTGCTTCAGGAGTAAGAGTTTTGGCAGCAATTGCTAGAGATGTTTGGGCAGCAGAAGTATTTACGCTTGGACCATCGTCATCTCCTCCAGATGCCATAGAAATGAAGTATGCCATTAAATTCTCTCGCATGGCTTTTTGTATAGCAGTCAGATAAGGATGCCCTTCGACAGTACTAGCTACATAAGCAATTTCATTAAAAGCGTTTTTGTAAGCGAGAGAGGTTTTGGCCACCCGCGAAGGTTGGATATCAGTTCGAAAGCGAATGTAGTTTTTTTCTATTAAATCATTGACAAAGGTAGTCACTTTTTTAATGTGCAGCAGTGCTTGTACAGTATTGTCAACACCAGCCTGCAACTTTTTTAAATTTTCTTCTTCATCTGCATGGCCGAATAAATAAACTGGGTAATTCCACAGATCTTTTGAGCGTGAGCCTATTCCGGAAGTCATGATGTATCTCCTTATTTTGTGTTGATGAATGTTAATGAATGATGAGCGATAGTATCACAATTAAGTAATTGAGATCAACTTAAATTAATATGATTAATATAATGACTGATAGGTATGGAAAAATAGAGTAGGATAAAATAGAAGTATTTAAAAATAAAACTGAAGGCTGAAGAATTGTTGTGTTGTTCTTCAGCCTTCACACTCTATTCGAGACTCGGTAGGGTGTCCTCGCCAGATTCAGGCGGTGTACTACCGGCAGTGGTAGGTGCATGTGAAGGGAAATCTTCAACGATTGATTTTTTATTGGTTTCTGAATTCTGAGTAGTACTAATAAACAGTTTAATAAGCTTTTCAAGTTCTTGTACAGCTTTAGTAATGTCTGCTTCAGTCATATGAGGTCCGACATTGAAGCCGCGTTGGGAAAGTAACGAGTTGATCAGATTCCTTTGTTCGCTTGTCAAATTAGCATTTAATTCAGTCCATGAACCCACTTCTTTTCGTCCTATGTCTGTAGAAGTTGCAGCAGGTCCTGTTGCAGCATCCAATTTATGCCGCGCCTCACCAAGTCCTCCACCAAGTCCTCCGACTCCTCCAATAAAACTCATGATATCTCCTTATTTGTTAAGTTAAGTTTGTTTGCGATACGAATTATAAAGAATTAAATAATTTTCGGCAAACGAAAAGTAATTCAAATGTAATTCAGGAAATGTTAGAAGTTCTCTTAACGTACTCAGCGTGCCCTAGCAGCTGCAACCGTTTCGTTAAACGGTATCAAGAGTTCGTTAATGATCTTTCTTGCTTCTGGACTAAGATCTCTAGCAGCTTTTGCGAGAGGAGTTTCTCTAGAAGCTTCAGAAACAAACGCCATCTGTTTTTGGAATAGATCCTGTCTAGCTTGAAAATATTCGAAGACTTTTGGAGATTCTGCTGCTAGGCCAACGATTCTATTAAAATCGTTTTTATAGGAAAGATGAGATTTACCAAGGGAAGCGGTTCTTAATCTAATACTGCCTCCGCTTTCGTAGCTCTTAATTGCTGAAACATGATCCTGAACAATAAAAAGTTCGCTTGTTTCTCTTATTGCGTAGCCTAGTAGACGCACTTCTAATGGAGATAGCTTGTTAATCCCCGCAAAGATCAAATCCATATTTATTCCGGAAGTCATGATGTTTCTCCTTTTTTCTTGTTTGTGTTAATGAATTATATGCGATACTAACAAGATTAAGAATTAAAGTCAATTAAATTAATATCATGATTAGAATTGTGTGGTAAAAATAGAAGTATTTAAAAATAGAACCGAAGGCTGAAGAATTGTTGTGTTGTTCTTCAGCCTTCACACTATATTCGAGACTCGGTGGGACATCCCAGCCAGGTTCAGGCGGTGTAATATCGGCCCACACCTGCGGTTTCGCTCGCAGGCTCGCGAAAAGGCGACTCTAAATCATCCTCATCAAATAGAACAAACTCGCTGCAATAATCCCTGCTGCTGGTATTGTAAATATCCATGCCCAAAGGATCTTGGTCGCTACGCCCCACTTGATGTGAGAAGGACGATAAATGGCCGAACCTATTCCTATGATCGATCCTGTGATTGTGTGCGTTGTCGAAACTGGAATCCCTAAATGGGTCGCAAAAAATAGCGTGAAGGCGCCGGCAGTCTCCGCACAAAACCCTCCAATAGGCCGCAATTTGGTGATTTTCATTCCCATTGTTTTAACGATGCGCCATCCCCCCATTGCTGTCCCTAACGACATCGCCAATTGACAAGACAATATCACCCAGAAGGTTTGCGGTTCTTCCAAAGAAAGGTGGGTGCCTTCATGTATCATCCCCGAAGCCAACAAAAGCGCCATAATGATCCCCATGGTCTTTTGAGCATCGTTTGCACCATGTCCAATGGAATACAATGCTGCAGAAACCAGTTGCCATTTGCGAAAATGTTTGTCAATTGTTGAGGGATGGCCATGGCGGCATCCCCAATACACGATAAGGATGAGGATGAATCCCAGAATAAAGCCCATTAGAGGGGCTATCACGATGAATGCCAACGTTGTTTCGAGCATTTCAAGTTGCAAAACTTCTGTCCCACCATAAGCAATCCCAGCGCCAGAAAGGGCTCCAATAAGGGCATGTGAAGAGCTTGTAGGCAGTTTCCACCACCATGTGAGCAGATTCCAAATGATGGCACCTAGCAAGCCTGCACAAATGACAATGACATAAGAAAAATCGTTGGGTTCAATTTTGACGATTTGTGAAATGGTGTTGGCAACTTTTGGAACAAAGATGAGCATCGGAACGAGATTAAAGAATGCTGCCCATGCTACTGCAACTAAGGGGGATAAAACGCGCGTCGACACAACAGTTGCAATCGAATTTGCGGCATCATGGAAGCCATTAAGTACATCAAACAAAAGGGCGAGGATGATCGCGATTGATACAATGCAAATGGTAATGGTCATATTAGGTAGAACTCAGCTATTTTCAATCATGACCCCTTCGATGATGTTTGAGACCGATTGGCAATAGTCGATCGCTTCTTCAAGATTTTCATAGACCTCTTTCCATTTAATGAGTGCAAAGGGATCTTTTTCTTCGTCAAAAAGTTTGCCAATTAGGCGTCGGACTTCCTTATCACCTTCATTTTCAAGGGTATGGACGATGACAAAGGGTTGAGAGATATCTTTTGGAAGCTTTGATGTGCGAAGTATGGCAATAATCCCCTGCAATGCTTTGACAGCAGACATCAGAATCGTAACCAGCGTTTGTATCTCGTGTTGTCGAGTGTCCATTTTGTATGTAACAATTCGTGCAGCCACATCTTCAATGAGGTCGAGGATGTCGTCCATATGAGTGATGAGGCGGTAGATGTCGTTGCGTTCAAAAGGGGTGATGAAGGTTTTGTGAAGTGTTTCGATGCATTGGTGAGTGATGTTGTCGGCTTGTTTTTCGAGTACAGCGATGGCTTCAGCTTGTTTTTCATGTTCTTGATGTAAGCAGGGGACCATTTCGGCAAGCTTTTCGACAGCCTGTAGGACGATAGCGATATGTTTTTCGAAGAAAGCGTAGAAGTCTGTGGTGCGGGGGAGTAACTTGCCAAACATAGAACTGCAACGCCTTTGTTGTACATCGCTACTCCCTCACTTATAGCTGAGATCTTTATTAATTGGCTATTGAATACACTTAAACGAGTCCCAAAGCTTTGAGAACATCAAATTCTTTAGCAGTAAAATTGGCACGAGCAAGGAGCATACGAGTACGAGCGGTAGGGACATTACTGTTCTTATCTGCCAAATATTTACTGGAGTCATGAACCCCGGCTCCTTTTCGTTCATCCGCGGCATTAAAAAATTCCCTGCCTGTATCTGTTAGGGCTATTTTTCCGAGTTGAATACGAATATTATTCCAATAGTCACCCCCTCCTACTTCGAGTTTTGAGATAGTTTCATCATTAAGAAGAATGCTACCTCTATTAATTAGATCTTGGATCCATTTTGCAGCATTAATTAAATCCTCTGCTTCAGATTCATTACTAGTTGCATCCCTTATTGTTTTCTTTATCGATTCACTAAGTCGAATAGCCATTGGAGGGTTATTCTGATAATAAACTTCAACGCTTGTTTCAAGATCAGCTTTTGATTCGTATTCTGCTTTTGTATAAGGTGTGTAAATTGGGTAGTTTCCACCTATAGAAGTAGTAGAAGCCATAAAATATCTCCCTTGTTTTGTTTTTTTATTAATGAACTGATATTATATTACTTTGTATAGTTTATGTCAAACTTTATTGTATTTGTAATGAAACTTTTTATGATTAATATTAAGAAGGATTTATTCAGAACCATCAGGCCAACGTTATTGGTTTGTGCCGGCCCTCCGGGACGGTGTGTGTTGGTTGACGGTTACCCAGGCTTCGCTGACCCCTCCGGGGAGCTTCAGCCTGGGCTATTACATGAACAGGCCCTCCGGGCTGTTTGCAACTTCTTTCGCTTGCTGAAACACATCGACATATCTAGCACAGCAAATGACAGATGTTGTAAACAGCCCGGAGGGTCTGTTCATGTAATAGCCCAGGCTGAAGCTCCCCGGAGGGGTAAGCGAAGCCTGGGTAAACGCCAAACAACCCATCCCGTCCCGGAGGGCCGGCACAAACCGATACCGTTGGCTACATTAGAGTTAACGGATTATTCTGCGCAAGGTCCTAAACCACACTGAAACAGTGTACTGATGACATTGGCCACTGCAACAAAAAGAAGAACGCTAAACGCTAATTTGCCCAACCAATTAATGGGAGGAAGTGGAGCGTTTACGTTTTGAGGTGCATTTTGCTCAATCCAATCTCTTGGATCATACAGAAAAAGGAGAAGAGCAACCGATAAAACAACGCACGTAAACACAACAAACGACCATGTATAAAGGCTCAAACCTAAAATGGGTATGCCGAAAGTATGAAATCCTGGGCATACGTGCAGCGAAATTTGACGCAAGGCAACAGTTCCTCCGACAAGGGCGCATATCAGAGCTAGTCCATAGTACGCGGGGCGTATTCCCAAGAACACATTCATCAACAAGCAGGCACCAACCCCAATCATCCCTAAGCGTTGCAAAAGACAAAGGGGACATGGTTGCTCGTGTAACACAAATTGTACTCCAAAAGCGCTTAATAATACTCCGCATAAAATGAGTACAACAATAGCGTTGAGATTGCTTTGTAGTTGGTTTCTATCCATTCATATCCTCCATACTTTCACAAGATGATTTTTAGTGTATCAGTTGCATGATGCCAGAACATTAACAGGGTCAATAAAATGCCGATTAGGTTCAAGTAAAAGGCGATTCTATGTTGCCCCTGCCATATGGAGAAGATTGCTCCAGAAAAAATTAAAAATAAACCGGCCATATATTTATCCTCTATCCTTTTCTTTTCCTAAAACAGGTTTTTGGTTACCTTACATTTTACTTTCTATGTACCTGGCTCCTGTTTTTTTATCACTCTGTTTTTTTTATTATGGCATCAAATATGAAAATATTAATCATCGGCGGAGGGTTTGCAGGGCTAAATGCGGCCCTTGCCCTCAAAAATGCCCCTGTAGACATCCTACTCATCGATAAAACAAACCACCATCTTTTCCAGCCACTGCTATACCAAGTGGCCACTGCAGTCTTATCCCCTGGAAATATCGCTTCCCCAATTCGAGAAATCCTCGCCAAACAAAACAATACCACTGTCCTGCTTGCAGAAATTGTCAAAATCGATAAACTCAACCATGAAGTTATCGCTGCCAATGGAGAACATTATCCTTACGATTACTTGATCCTGGCTCCTGGTACGCGACATTCCTACTTTGGTCATGATGATTGGGAACCGTTTGCTCCGGGATTGAAAACTTTGGATGATGCTCTAAAAATTCGTGAACGGATCCTGCTCAGTTACGAGCGTGCAGAGCGTTGCGAAAGCCTTTCAGAGGCTACAAAGTTCATGAGCTTTGTTATCATTGGAGGAGGTCCCACAGGTGTAGAAATGGCAGGATCCATCGGAGAAATTGCTCACAAAACCCTTGTAACAAACTTCCGTCACATTAAACCAGAGCAAACCAAAATCTATCTCATCGAAGGGGAGAGTCAAGTTCTCCCAAGTTTTCCCAAAGACCTCGCAGAAAAAGCCCGTATAGATCTAGAGAAATTGGGAGTCCAAGTCTATCTCAATTCATATGTCACAAACGTCACTGCAACAGGGGTTAGATTGGGTGACCAGTTCATTGAATCCCCAAACATCATCTGGGCTGCGGGCAATGCGGCTTCACCCCTACTGAAAAGCCTTGACATTCCTCTTGACCGTAGTGGGCGTGCCATTGTAAAAGCAGATTTGACAGTTCCGAATCATCCTGAAATTTTTGTCATTGGAGATGCGGCTGCCCTTAATGGAGCTGACGGGAAACCTTTGCCTGGAGTGGCCCCTGTAGCCATTCAACAAGGACGTTATGTGGCCAAACTATTAAGCCAAAAGAATCTCGTAGAACCAGACAAACGCCCCCCTTTTAAATATCGCGACAAGGGGATGATGGCGACAATAGGGAAAGCAAAGGCAGTCGCGAAAGTCGGAAAACTAAAAATGTCAGGCTATCCTGCATGGCTTATGTGGAGTCTTATCCATATTGTCTATTTAATTACATTTTCAAATAAGCTGCTTGTTATGATACAATGGTTCTATTTGTATTTATCAAATCAACGCCGCATACGGTTAATTACCCGTCCGATTGGCGATCAGGATGATCCTATATGATACAAGTTGATGCTTTAAACATGGCTTACCATGGCAGCGAGCTGTTCTCTGGAGCCACTTTTAATTTGCAAGAAGGGGAGCGCTGCGGCCTTGTCGGCAGGAATGGCTCCGGGAAATCTACCCTTTTCAAGTTAATCACCCGGCAGGAAACCCCTGATGGGGGAACGATCTCCGTGCGCAAAAACTACTCAATAGGGATCTTGGATCAACACATTCGTTTCACGCAAAAAACTCTTCTGGATGAAGCTGCTCTTGGATTGCGTGAGGATGAGAAAGATTGTCTCTACAAAGCGGAAAAGATTCTGTTTGGCTTAGGCTTTAAAGAGGATGACCTCTCACGCTCAATCCAAGACTTCTCTGGAGGCTATCAACTGCGTCTCCATTTGGCAAAAGTCCTCATCTCCGAACCCAACTGCTTGCTTCTCGATGAGCCCACCAATTATCTCGACATCGTTTCGATCCGTTGGTTTACCCGATTTCTAAAGCAGTGGAAAGGGGAATTCATCCTCATTTCTCACGATCGAGAATTCATGGACAGTGTGACGACACATACCATGGGAATTCATCGTCAGAAAATTAGAAAAGTGAAAGGATCGACCGTTTCATTTTATGAACAGATCTTGCAAGAAGAAGAGATCCATGAAAAGACACGTCAGAATGTGGACAAAAAACGTTCTCACATGCAGTCGTTCATCGATCGTTTTGGAGCAAAAGCCTCAAAGGCTACACAGGCGCAGTCTCGACAAAAGATGTTGGATCGCGTCCCCATTTTGGAACGGCTGAAAGAGTTAAGCAACCTCGACTTTCATTTCAAAGAAGCCCCTTTTCCAGGCAAAAAAATGCTCGAAGCTGTGGATGTTTCTTTTTCCTTCGATGAGGGTAAATTGATCAATTCCCTTTCTTTAGCTATCGAGAAGGGGGAAAAGATCGCTATCGTTGGGAAAAATGGAAGGGGAAAATCGACCATTCTCCGCTTGTTAGCAAAGGAGCTTGCTCCAAAGCAGGGAAATGTCAAACATTCAGAAAATCTGTCTCTAGGATACTTTGGACAGACAAATATCGATCGATTAAATCCTCGCCATACTGTCGAAGATGAGATCTCCATTTCTAATACAACTCTGAATAGAACTGAGGTGAAAGGGATCTGTGGATTGATGATGTTCAGTAGCGATCAGGCAAATAAGCCCACTTCAATATTGTCTGGAGGAGAAAAAAGCCGCGTTTTGCTCGGCAAAATTCTCGCACAGCCATGCAACATATTGCTGTTGGATGAGCCCACACATCATTTAGACATGGAGTCTATAGAGGCCTTGATGGATGCCCTTGAGGACTTTGCAGGAGCTGTCATTCTTGTTACACATAGTGAGCTCATCTTAAAAAGATTGGACTTTCATAAAATTCTCGTGTGCCATCACGAACGGCAGGAGCTCTTTTTGGGAAACTATGAAGATTTTCTAGCAAAAGATGGATGGCACGACGCAAAAGAGACCGTTGTCAAAAAAGAAAAGAAAGGGGGAGCTCGTGTCGCTGTTGTGGATGTGAAGCAAAAGGCCTCGGACAAAGAGATTGCGGCAAAAGAAGCATTAATTGTGCGATGCGAAGAGGAGTTGAAGGTCAAGCAGCAACAGCTTTTAGAGGCAATACAAAGTGGAAAGACGGATAAGATTAACGAGTTTGGAATCGATGTAGCGGAGCTTGAAAAGCAGATTGATCAGCTCTACAGCGACCTAGAGAAGCTTTGGACGAAGGGACATAAGGGACAAGGGACCTAAAGGACATAAGGGACGTAAGGGACTTTAAGGGACAAGAGACATAAGGGACAACAAATGTCCTTTGTCCCTTATGTCCTTTGTCCCTTAAAGTCCCTTACGTCCCTTATGTCCTTTAGGTCCCTTGTCCCTTACGTCCCTTCAGGCACCCTAAATTTGCGATTTACCCTCTGGCTTGGTTTGTGACTTCTAAGCGGTTCTGGATGTCGTTTACGCCGTTCATTTGTCGGATTTTGTTCGCGATCATCGCTTTTTCCCTTTGAGAATTCACAGACCCTTCCATCGTCACTGTGCCGTTCACCGCTGTCACTTGTATATTCTTTGCATTTGATGATAATGTATAGTCATTAGACAAAGTTTGACGAATCCTTTGTACTAACAATCTATCAGAATCTTGGTTCGCTTGATAGTTTGTATTTCTTGATGGAGTTGAATCCTCCATGCTAACTCTATCTTGCTTTGGCTCAGGTTTTGGCTGATCGCAAGCTAATAGAACTAAACTTAATGCAGGTATAACAAAAAATAGTGCTTTTTTCATTTTTAACCCCCTAATATGTTAATTTATTGATGGTCTCTTGTCTTACCAATAAAGATTGCTGACTTTTTAGTCAAAAAAAACTATAAAGAAATTTTTAGAATAGGGGATGGAATGGTCGAAAAAATATACCCTCCTTGGGACTTAACCCTTTTAAAGAAGAAATATGCGGGTGCAGAACTACCGTTAGTTTCTATCATCATTCCGACTGCAAATGATGCACAGCTTATTGGAGCTACCCTGGAGAGCATTTTCTCTCAAAACTATCGCAATTTCGAAGTCATTATTATCGATAGTTCCGAGGATCGCGCCATTGAAGTTGTCAAACACTATCATTATAGCAACGTGAACGTCTATTCATTTTCTCAAGGCAAGCGATATGAAATGTTGAATAAGGGAATCTCTCAAGCAAAGGGGGAGTACGTCAATATACTTTTTCCTGGAGATTATTATATCAATCGCGATGCCCTCAGCCAAATCATGCTCATCGCTCTAGATAACGATAAAGCTGACCTTGTATATTGCTGTGGGGTCATTCGCGATGGCCATTCGGAAGCAAAAGTTTTCTGCCATGAGCTTTGCATAGATTTATTAAAAAAGGGAGTCCAGCCCACAAACTTGCAATCGTGCTGGTTCAAAACAGAAGTTGTTCGAGCTTTGGGAAAATTTGACCCTCAATACACTTTACGAGGGGGATACGACTTGATGTGTCGTTTTTGCTTGAAAGGATATCGTTACGCCCTTGTGAACAGGGTCCTTATCGATTACGACATTCACCCCATGACCCGCGAAATGGTCGCCATCCACTTCAATGAGACGCTGAAGATCATTTCTTGTCACTTTGGAATCCTGGCGACTCTACGATGGATGTTTTTTTATCAGAAAGATACCCAGAGATATTTCAAACTCTGGGTACGGAGTCTCCGCGTAGCCTTCTCAGGAAGGGGGTAGCGGTGGAGGTGATTTCAGCTCGGCCATGCCGTGGGCGTTTATTTCCACCCTGGGATCAGAATATCCTTGACCTATAATCATCGCTTGACGCAATTGTTCGAACTCCTCATCTGTATATGGATTATCTATTTCTTTTTCGTCATCCTCAGGATCAGGTGCCTCTATAGGTTGATCGGCAGGTGAACCGTAATCTGCAATGAAATATTTGGTTGGTATTGAGGTTGAGGTTACTGGAGAACCGGTAGTAGTTGGTGTCGGGGTTGATGTTGGAACTAGAAGTGTTGGAGATGTGCTGGTTGAGGTTGCTGAAGAACAGGTAGTTGGTGTCGGGGCTGGAGCAGTAGAGGTGGAAGTTGAGTATTCATCAGTAGGAGGTTCCGGAGAGATTCCTTCCATTTTTCCTGCTCCCTTCGGAATATGCAGGACAGGACGGACAGGACCTCTTATTGAGCGTTCTATAGAACGACGTAAATTAAGATTTCGCTCTTCCTCTGTTGGAATTAATCCATCTTCACCTGAATCAATACCAACATCCTCTTTATCATCAACTTCAAGATGCTTGAAATTTATTAGGTGTTGTATATAGGGTTCTTTTGAAAGTTTTCCTATTGTCCAAGCGTGTCGAAGTTGTCTAGCATGTTCAGCAGAAAAAATCTGATTGTTTGCATCTGTAGCTTTTTGGATTTCCTCTATCATTTTTCGATATTCGCCACTGACCTTTGACAAATTTGCACGCATCAGGATACTGATTGCTCGTTGGAAGATTTTATTTTTTTCTGAATCGACCTCTTTTAGACCTCCTTCCCCAGCAAGGTCGATGGTGAAAGGGTCTGTGTCTGATTGATCATCTGGAATATCAAGAACAATACTTCCGTCTGGATAACGGATTGTGCTGAATCCTAGAGTGGGATTATAAGATGATGCTGAAAAAGATGAACTTGAACTCGAACTTATACTTGACATATGTTTTCTCCTAATAATTACGATTACTTCTTTAGGGCCAACGGCCTGACGTATGGCTATACGTCAGGCTTTCAGCCTGAAAAACATGGTTACATCATACCTAGGTCTGCCCATTACCCACAACCATCATCGGGGGCGGAATCCTCTAGAGGCAATTGCAGAAGTGCCCTGTGTTAAGGCCCGAAGGGCAGGCATTTCACAGCCCAGGTCGGAGCGAAGCGGAGGCCTGGGTTAGTCATGGTACACATGGAGTCCTGAAAGGACGACATTTTAGTCATGAACGCACCCGAAGAAAGGACAAAGGACGTAAAGGACATAAGGGACGTAAGGGACAAAGGACGTAAAGGACAAAGGACGTAAAGGACAGCTGCAACAAATGTCCTTTGTCCCTTATGGTCCCTTACGTCCCTTATGTCCTTTAGGTCCTTTGTCCCTTATGTCCCTTCGCCTGATACATGGGGTTCGTTCACGACTTAAATGTCGTCCTTTCAGGACTCCATGTTTACCATGACTAACCCAGGCCTCCGCTTCGCTCTGACCTGGGCTGTGAAATGCCTGCCCTTCGGGCCTTAACACAGGTCACTTCTGCAATTACCTATAGAGGATTCCGCCCCCGATAATGGTTGTGGGTAATGGGCAGATACTACTTCATACCTTGTAGGTAGTTTATGGGATTATTCCCACGTCTTCTTCATCTATTACTGTAAGGTCTTTAGGTAGTATAAATGCGTGTGCGCTTGGAGGAGGTGCGGTACAGGTGGTCGTAGGCATGGGTGGAGGTGAATCCGATGGTGATGTTATCTCACGATTTTTTTTGTTCTCTTCATCAGACAATTTGACTGGGTTATCGTTCTTCTCGTCCCCCTCATCCACCTCATCCTCCTCGTCATCCCCCTCCTCTTTAACATTATAATCATCTCTAACGATTATGTTAGCTCTCAAGTATAAGGTAAGTTTTGCTTGCGCAATTAAATCGGGTTCTGTTGATAGCCCTTCTTTCCATAAAATCCTCAGGGCAACAGCATCAGTTTCTGTTATGACACCGCCATTGGTTTCTGTATTTGTTGATATCTTATTTAATCGATCTATAAACTTGCCGGAGATGGAGATAGTTTTACGAAATAGTCCAGTAGCTCCTGGTGCATCTGTAGTAACTTGTGCATCGCTAGGATCCAAAAATCGAAACTTTGATAGTACAAATACTGCGGCAATAAACAAGTTGT
Organism: Chlamydiota bacterium; assembly: GCA_013288825.1. Taxonomy (GTDB): domain Bacteria; phylum Chlamydiota; class Chlamydiia; order Chlamydiales; family Parachlamydiaceae; genus JABDBC01. Next base: position 333 of record JABDBC010000002.1, on the reverse strand, counting down.
TTTCACGGTCCATTTCTTTCTTCTTTTCTTCAGGTGTAGCTTCTGCAAGTTCTTTTTCATCATAAAGCTCTGCATAATATGTTAGAGCTTCTCTTGGTGGTGGTGCCCATGATGAGCTTGTGCTTGCCATAGTATCTTCTCCAAATTAGTAAGGTTTATAACTTCTAGAGCAAAATGATATCAATTTTATTGTTTTTATGGCAAATGATTTTAATGTTTTTTGTTTTTGTTGCTTTGTTTTTGTTGCTGTTGCTATTAATCCATCATTGTATTATTATTTTGTAAATGTTTGTGGAGAAAAATATGAAGTGTTGCCCTTACAGGCTCACATTA
>JABDBC010000001.1 GCA_013288825.1 Chlamydiota bacterium | reverse complement strand
CTCAACAATATTACAGACCGCATCGATATCTTTTTCTGTGACAGCCCCCGCAGGAACTAAAAAACGTACTCTCGATGGATGTGACCCTGCAATAAAACTCATGACTCCGTGATCAAACAGTGTATGGACGAATTTGGTAGTGCGATGGACATCACCATCAAATGGGGTAAAGGCGACCATAGTTCCAATACCAAAAGGGCCTGAAATAGATTTGGGATACTTTTTATTCAGTCCTTCCAGGCGCAGAGCAAATTGATATTCGATCATGGCGTTTTTACCTTCTTTTCCAAAGAAGTTGTTGTTGATCAATCCCTCTAAGATTACTTTTGAGGCTCGAATAGCCGAAGTGCTGCCTGTGAATGTTTGGCTTAAAAGACCAGGTCTTGGACGATGATGTTCACAAAACAGGGTGGCACATACTTGAGAGAGCTTTCCGATAGTCACCACATCGACATATTCCTTCAGATTAAAATATTGAAAAGCAAATAAGGAGCTCGTTCTGCCAAATGTTTGTATCTCATCGACAATAATTGATATTCCGTTTTCTTTTAATATATCCATGAGTGCCCGGAAAAACCGCTCTGAACCTGGATAAAAGCCCCCTTCACCTTGAATGAGTTCAAAAATCATTGTGGCATACTCTTTCGGATGGCGTGCCAAGTGCTTTTTTAATGCATGTACGGAGGTCTCCATGCTCTTTTCGGGTTGGTGAGGATCATAAAATGGAATATAATCGACAAATATTTGTGAGGGCAATCCTTCTCTAAAAGAGGGCTTATCTGTAATTTGAGCTAAAGCCCAAGTCCTGCCGGCAAAACCCCTTTCAAAAGCTAGAATCCGATTTGCAGGAGAACGTTTCTGAAGCACTATTTTCAATGCGTTTTCGTTTGCAGTTGCCCCAGAGGTCGATAAAAAGCAATGGTCGATGCCGGAATGGGTTATGAGTAAATGACACAACTCGACAGAGTCGAGATTTTGCTGCAAATGCCCCTGCATAATAGTGTCGCTAATGGCGGCATCGATACTAGAGGCAATTAAATCTGGATGGCTATGTCCAAAATAATGGGTCCCAATTCCGCTGATGAAATCATACTTCACACTTCCATCAGCCAATTCGACTAAACAGCCATTGCCTAAACCGCTTCCTAGATAAGGAAACCAGAGTTTGCCTCCGCGATCTTCAGCGAATTTTTCGAGTTTTTGCTTGTAGCTTTCTTGTAAGTCAACGTTAGGACTCTTGGGATGCGTGAGGGCGCCTTGATGTTCATGGACTGCTTCCAGGAGAAGTTTCTTAGCTTGCGCCACTCGTGGATCTGAAAGCAAGCACTCTGCTGCCGTTCTCGAAATGTTCATGATCCAGTCCTCTCTATATCCTCATGCTAACCAAGGCTGTCACCGCTAACGCGGCTTAATTTTTGATCGAATTTACCACAGGCTGACGCCTGTGGCTACATGCTAACGCCGCATTCGCGGCTTTGCGAACTCTTTCTAGTTAATGCCGCGAATGCGGCAAAAGCATGTAGCCACAGGCGTCAGCCTGTGGTAAATTCGATCAAAAATTAAGCCGCGTTAGCGGCGACAGCCTTTTCTACTAAGCGATGGTCTTCCTTAGCTGGTTACATGCAACTTTTCAGCAAGTTTTAGTAAAAAGTAGGTCGCCAATTTGGCTCGCTGGGTCAAACTACTTAACACAGCATACTCATCATGTGTATGCAAATGCCCTCCAATAACACCCAATGAGTCTATCGTCGGTAAACCAAATGCCGATAAGATATTCCCATCGCATGCACCCCCTGTCGACCTCATCTGTATTTCTTCTCCCAGGTCTTTTGCATATGTGCAAAAGGCTTTAAATAAGCTTTGATGCTTTTCATCAAAAAGTTTCGGTGGACGAGCAGTATCTTCATGTAAGCTCAACGCAATTCCATCTTTCTTATGCGCTTGAACCACTAAAGAATCAAGGGCTTTGCAAATCAAGGATAATTGCTCTGGACGAGTTAATCGTACGTTAATGCGACAGATTGCGAGAGCTGGCACAATATTCACAGCCCCGCCTCCCTCAACGTGCCCCACATTAAGGGTAATTCCCTCGATTGTATTATTGAGTTTCTCAGCTTCAGTAATGAACCGTGCAAGCGCTGTTATTGCATTGCGCCCTAAATGAAAGTCTCTCCCGGCATGAGCCTCTCTCCCACGAGCAACAACAGTGAAATTTACTGACCCCTTTCGTTCATTTACAAGGGCTCCATCAGGAAAAGAGGGCTCAAAGAATAAGGCGAGGGAGTTCCTTTCCGCACACTCTTTCAAAATGGGATCGACGCCAGTAGATCCTATCTCTTCATTAGCATTGATAAACACTTCCCATCCTATCTTACCCGCATATTTGCTTCGTTCCAATGCTTTGAGAACAGTCAGGAGAATAACGAGTCCCCCCTTCATATCTGCTACACCGGGTCCGCGCATGATATTTTTTTCAATTTGCTCTACTTTTTGGAAGCTACTTTCTGGGGGATAAACGGTGTCTAGATGACCTCCAAGCAATACCTGAAATGGAGCTTGCGGATGTTTCTGCATAAGCAAAATGCTTCCCTGAGCCCGTTCATGAGGTTGGCCATAGCTATTAATCACCGTACGTGGAGCAAGGGGTATTTTTTTTATAGTGCAATCGAGGGACGTAAAAGCCGCAACGATAGAAGACTGCATTTCTTCTATTCCCTTCAAATGGGTCGATCCAGAATTGATGTTGGCCCAGGTTACAAGCTGGCTTATCATTTGATCAGATTGATGATCAATCCACATCAGTTCCTGGGAATAGGAGATCATAACTGCCCATTGATTAGTTTCTTATAAACGTCTAGATATTGATTTGAAGACTTATTCCAACTGAAATCGATGTTCATTCCATTAATCATAAGTTTTCTCCAATTATCAGGATGATGAAACCAACATTCTATTGCCCGTTCCAAAGCAGATTCAATCCCCTGTTCATCTGGAAAGTCAAAGGTATAGCCATTAGCTTGCTCAAAAGGAAGACCTGAATAACTTACGTCAAAAATGGTATCTGCCAAGCCCCCGGTTTTACGAACAACAGGGACCGAACCATACTTTAGAGCAATCATCTGAGTTAAGCCACACGGTTCGAAAATTGAAGGGACAATAAAAATATCAGAGGCTGCATAGATCAAATGAGAGAGCTCTTCTTGGTAATGCAGAGTTAGATTAACGTGTGGGTGATCTGCATATTGATTCTTAAGCAAATGAAATTCGTCAGAAATGGCAGGAATTGGAGAAGAGCCAAGAAGGACAAATTGCCCTCCACGCTGCAATGTGTATGTTAAGGCATGTTTGATGAGCTCTAAGCCTTTCTGAGGAACCAGACGTGTGATACAGCCTACGATTGGGCTATGATCCTCCGATAAAAACAATCGTTCTCTGACTAATTTCTTAATATAGGCTTTCTTATCAAGTGTATTGCGATCCTTCTTATTTGCAGGCATCTCTCGAGGGGAGTAATGAGCTGGCAAATAACGGTCGATCTCAGGGTTCCAATAAGAATAATCAACCCCATTCAATATTCCAACAAACTTATCCTGATGCTTAATTAACAACTTGTCTAAGCCACGACCTCCGAGCGGAGTCTTCACTTCATTAGCATAATTAGGGGATACTGTTGTAACAAAATCGCTATAGACAATTCCCCCTTTGACGAGATTAATCAATGTGGGATCAAAGGGATCTAACAGAGTTTCTTCGGTAAGATAATTCTCCCCTTTAAGGCCAATGGGATCTAAATTAATCGGCAATGCACGCCCTTGATACTCAAGATTATGGATTGTAAAAACAACTTTCGATTTATTAAATCCTAACTTTCTGTAGACCTCTTTGTAGAGCAATGCAACAGCAGCAGTATGCCAGTCGTGTAGATGGAGAATTTCTGGCCATATCTTGGCTTTATACAAAAACTCAAGAGCTGTTTGACAGAAATAGAGATACCTAGCGACATCATCCTCACATCCATAAAAACAACCGCGATTAAAGAAATAGCTAGGATGATGTGGATCAATGAAATAGACCCTCAGATTCTCAACCCAACCCATCCAGATTGTGTTCAGGTAGTCAACGCCATCGTAAGTAGTCTTTAGGTCCGCAGCCACAACGCTCAAATCTCTTATTTCATTGCTATCGAGGCAGTCGTATTTGGGGATGATAATATCAACATCATGCCCCTTCCAAGAAAGCTCACGACTTAGCCCCAAAAGAACATCGCCGAGTCCGCCCACTTTCGCGAGAGGAGCCAATTCCGAAGCTATGTGAATGATGTGCATGCAACTATCCTAGCTTTTTCATGTAACAAGCCATGCGCATAACACTAATGCAAGAGAATTTACCACAGAGATCACAGAGAACACAGAGAGAGAAGAAGAGAAAAGAGGAAGGATAAAAAATATCTTTGTTAAAAGAATATTTCCTCCTCCCCTATTCTCTTCTTCTCTCTGTGATCTCTGTGGTAAAATCACTTGCATTAGTGTTATGCGCATACCTGCATTACTGTTACTTTTGTATAGCGGGTTGCGTGTGCGTTTGCAACTGTTTCCCGTCAAAAATGATTTCCACATTGGTTTTAGGAATAGCAATGTTGTCTAGAGTAATTTGTTTATCACGCAAATGCGCCACTCCATTCCAAACAATTTCATTTTCACGAACTCTGACTGGATATGATCCGGAGGGGGGCAAGCATAAATCAGATAACTCACCCGTCTGATGATATATAGAATAGGGACGGCCAAGATATTGCTGCGCCTTTAAAAAATCTCCTCTTCGAACAGATGATCGAATGGCGCTGCTCGAAACGATCTCTCCATCAACCTTACATGGCTCCAAATAATGAACAGCAACTTTGTGTTGTGATAATGACTCTATAACTCTTTTCCGATCCCCAGTCTTATTTTTTCCAATTTTAGCATCGTACCCCAAAACAAGGTGCTGAAAAGGCAATGCTGAATAGAGGGCATCCAAAAATTCCTCAGGCTCTTGTGCTGCAAAGTCGGGAGAAAATCGGAGGAGTATCACGTCATCAAACCCATACTGCTCTAGTAATAATAATTTATGTGGAAGAGTACAAATTAAAGGGATGGTTTCTTGTGGAGAGAGGACTGTTTTAGGGTGATTTTCAAAGGTAACAAGAACTTTCTGCGCGCCGGATCTTGCCAATTGTTTCATCTTATTAACAATTGCCTGATGTCCCAAGTGCACGCCATCAAAATTCCCAATTGTTAATACAATTGGCTTGTCATTCAAGGGAATATCATCAAGTGATGCCAAGATTTTCATCGATGCGTCTCCGTAACGCAACCATATCAACATCGGGGGAAAAGAGCAACCCTCCATCATAACAATCTTTGAGATGAAAATATCCGCTGCGAACACGCCGTAAATCGGTCACGTGAGCTCCACAAGTCAGTAAAAGCCCAATATCGTTTGCTATAGAACGGATATAAGTTCCCTTGCTGCAGCTGATGGATAATTTAATATCTGGATATTGATATGAAAGTAGCTGCGTTTCAACTCGAATTCTAACTGGAAGCCGTTCGACCGTTTTTCCCTGCCTGGCTAGCTCGTAAAGCTTTTTCCCATTCTGCTTCTTGGCAGAAAACATCGGGGGAACTTGATCGATTTCACCTTGAAATTGAGAAACGGCATTGATGACTTGCTCTTCAGATGGAATAAATGTTGACTCGGATAAAATCTTACCATCGCAATCAAAGGTGTCTGTACTGATTCCTAAACGCACTTCTGCAATGTATTCCTTATCTGCAGAGAGAAATTTGTCTGATAGTCGGGTGAATTGACGGCCAATTAACATGACCATCACCCCGGTTGCAAAAGGATCCAAAGTGCCAGTATGACCAATTTTCTGAACCCCTAAAAGACGTCGTAGAACGGCTACGAGGGCAAAGGAATTTCTGCCTCGAGGCTTATCAACAAGCAACACACCATTAACACTACTCATAACCCTTTCTCTCCATTTCCTGTGAAATATATTTACCACAGAGATCACAGAGAGAAGAAGAGAAGGAGGCAGAGGGTAATTAAGGCTAACCAAGACAACTCTTAGAAAAAAATTCAACGCAAAGGCGCAAAGACGCTAAGTCGCAAAGAAAGGAAAGGAATACCTTCTTCTTCTCTTTGCGGCTTAGCGTCTTTGCGCCTTTGCGTTGAATTTTTTTCTAAGAGTTGTCTTGGTTAGACTGATCCCTACCAATTACTCTCCCCTTCCTTCTCTTCTTCTCTCTGTGATCTCTGTGGTAAAAATAATTTCGGAAGGTATTTACTCTGAAGGCTGTGGAGACTGCGAAGACTGCTTGGATTTGATTTCGCTTAGCAATTGCTCAATACGCATGTGCTTTTCAACGCCATCGTCCAACTTAAATGTCAGCGTCGGGAAATACCTCATCACCACTTTCTTTGCAGAATTCACAGCAATGAATCCCGCTGCAGATTGCAATGCTTCCAAAGTTTCCTTCTTTTGCTCGGGAGTTCCAATGACACTTACATAGACTTTTGCATAGTGCAAGTCTTTGGTAATGTCAACTCGAGTCACCGTAATGAGACCCGTCACATGAGGATTTCGTACATGAAGCCGTACAACATCAGAGATGACTTCCTTCAGCAAGGAATTGAGACGCGCAGTGCGTTGTATTGCCATAAATTCCTAATTCTAAAGTTCTTGTGATAAATAAGTGATCTCATAAGCTTCCAAAATATCTCCTTCAAGGAGATCTGTAAACTTACTTAATGCAATGCCGCACTCGACACCCTTAGACACCTCTCTCACATCATCCTTCACACGTCGCAATGATGCAATTTGGCCCCTGCCGATTAACAGTCCTTCTCTCATCACACGCATATGATTATTACGATTGATCGTTCCTTCAGTGACGACACAACCAGCAATAATACCTGCATGGGAAGACTTGAACAATGTCTTAATAACTGCTTTGCCCTTATCTGTTTCTTGCGGAATTTTATCTAACAGCGCAGTCATCAATGCTTTTACCTCATCGACAGCGTGGTAGATAATATCATGTAGCTTGACTTGAACTCCGAACTGTTTCGTCAACATTTCAGCATGGCTCTCGATCTTCGTATGAAATCCAATAATTACAGCTTTTGAAGTGGCGGCAAGCTGAACATCAGATTCAGATACCTCTCCAACGCCTGTGAAGATGATATTAACCTCAGCCTTCGAGGACTCGATTTTCTGTAAGGCAACGCGCAATGCTTCAAGAGAACCTTGAACGTCAGCCCTTAAGATGATATTGAGAACCTTTTTCTTAATAGTCGGCGCTGTTTGCTGTGCCCAGTTCTCTGAAGTCACTTTCTTACGCTGCTGCATTTGTAATAAGCGAACGCCCTGCTGTCTGACTTCAGCAATTTCTCTGGCTTCCCGCTCGTTTGCAACAACAATAAACTCTTGGCCTGCTTCAGGAACACCTGATAGCCCAGTAATTGATACTGGCGTAGATGGGGGGGCTTCTAAAAGATCTTGTCCAAATTCATTGTGCATCGTTTTAACGCGACCCCAATGCTGGCCAAACACTAATGAATCTCCCATATGCAAGGTTCCATTTTGAACCAATACCGTGGCCACCGAGCCGAGACCTTTATGCATTTCTGATTCTAAAACTGTTCCTCGAGCTCTAGAATCTTTATTGGCGCGCAGTTCTAATACTTCTGCTTGCAAAGCTAACGACTCTAACAATTCCTTCACACCAGCGCCGGTCAAAGCTGAGCAATTGACAGTCAAGATCTGTCCGCCCCAAACCTCGGGCAATAGATTTTGATCTGCTAATTGACGATAGACATTTTCCGGATTAAAACTGGGTTTGTCAGATTTATTAATGGCAACCACAATGGTTACTTTGGCTTCGATCGCATGCTGGATGGCTTCAACGGTCTGTTGTTTGACCCCTTCATCGCCGGCAATGACGAGGACAACGATGTCTGTTACATCGGCACCGCGAGCACGCATTGCTGAAAAAGCTTCATGGCCAGGAGTGTCAAGAATAGTGATATCCCCAACGGCTGTGTGGCATCGGAAAGCGCCAATGTGTTGCGTGATGGCTCCAGCTTCTGCTGATGCTCTGTTAGATTTTCTTATAAAGTCGATTAAACTGGTTTTACCATGGTCCACGTGACCCATGAATGCAACAACTGGCGGTCGCGTGAACAAATTTTCTGACGGCGCTGCTTTAATCTCTTCCCCAATCGTCTTATCAGTGATCTGAATACGTCTTTCTTCTGTTGTGTCGATTGAGATTTCACATCCAAACTCCTGCCCCAATAATTGGATTGTTGTTTCATCTTCAAGGAGGTCATTCAGTGTTACTATAATCCCTTGGAGAAACAACTTTGCAATCAATTGGGATGCTTTAAGCTTCATCTCAGAGGCTAAATCTTTAATCGAAATCGGAGTGCGAACGCTCAAAGAAGTGGGTCGTACAATGACCTGCTCTTCTGCCTTAGCCTTCACCACTCGTTTTTTACGCCAGCGTTGTTCTTCTTCAGTAACGCGCAAACCTTGTCTGTCACGCGCATCGAACGTGCGCTGAGTGTCAACACGTTTAGCAGGCTTAATATCGCGAAACTCTTTTGTAGGAGGACCCCGTTTTTTTCCAGCAGCGAGCTCATCAGATCTTTCTTCGGGCACATGTGCCGTTTCAGCAGGTGCTACAGATGGTTTTCCCTTGCTTCTTTCGGTTCCCTGAACTTCAGGCCGTTCTGTCGGGCGTTCAGGCTTTTTGGGTTCTGGAGGTTTTGGCTTTGGAGCGGGAATAAAATCGCGCATATGCCGACCTGTTGGCCCTAATTTTACATAAGGGGCCTTTGCTGGTGCGGCTGGCTCTTGGACTTGTTTCGCTTGCTGAGCAGACGTGGTTGGCTGTTGCGTTTGTTCTAATCGGCTTTCAGATGTCCGCTTTTCACCTGCTATTTCTGCAGCTTCTTGTGCTTTCGACGGTGCAACAGACTCTGATGTCGGTTTTGCAGGCTTTTGTTCTTGTGATTCTCGAATGGAAGGAGCTTCTTCAACATGAGACGCTTCTTTTATTTCAGGTGATGGGGGAGCTTCTTGAGCAGAATCATCGCCAAAAATTTGGCGCCGCAACTCTTCTCCCGTCTTTCTTCTCGGCGGAATCAGCTCATGGCGTTCTTCAGCAGCTGGAGCAGTGGGGGTTGCGCTTTCCTCTTCAGTATGTTCTGGAGGAGTTGGCGTCTTTACAGGGGGCTGTGAACCTTCAGCAAAAACAGATTTAGAGCGCGCACGAACGCGGGGGGCTCCCTCATCTTTTTTGACAGCAACTTCAGGAGAACCCTCTTTAGAAGCTTTAGCTTTTGGAGTTGTTTTAGAAGTATCAGGAGTTTCGGTTTCTGTTTCTGCGCTACCCTTCTTCTTCTTCGCTATCTTGTCCTTGAGCTTTCCCAAATTGATTGCTTCGGCTATTTGGGTGTTCTTTATCGTTAACTTCAGGTGCTTGGCCAACGCGTTCTTTCCTTTGTTTTCTTACTTGTTCCAAAATCTTGTCCGCCATTTCATGGCTTATGCCAGATATGGAAGCTAGTTGTTCACATGTTGCAGTCAACAAACTACGGAGAGTATAGCCTTCAGCAGCTAAATGTTCCACAACTAATTTGTTTATCCCTTCAATGCTTTGCAACGGCGCATCAAGAGTCGGATCATCAGCTGTTGCCAGTTCATTCATTTGAAGAGCCATCAGCTTATGATAATCGCTCATTTTTTTTACTTCTAAGTCATAGCCAATCAGCAGGCCATTTAAGCGAGCGTTCATCCCTTTTTTGCCAATCACTGCAGCGAAGTCATCGTCATCGACAACAATGGAGACGACTCCATCTTCATCGCTTAGATTTATTTTGCGGATTTCTATTGGAGACAAGGCATTTTGTAAAAGCTCTATTGGATCTTGGGAATAGGGAATGATGTCTATCTTTTCATTATTCAACTCGCGCACCACATTTTTCACGCGGACTCCGCGCATGCCAACGCACGCACCGACAGGATCAACTTTGGAATCAGTAGAGCGCACTGTGAGCTTTGTGCGATAGCCGGCATCTCTAACGATTTTATCGACGATCACTGTTCCATCGTTAATTTCTGGCACTTCCTGCATGAGAAGCTGTTTAACAAATTCTGGATGGCTGCGAGTTAAAACAACTTCAGCGCCACCGTTTTCAGTATCCTGCACTCCAAGTAGCAATGCTAAAACCTTATCTCCAACGTGATAAGATTCGGTTTTAGGATAATTTTTCATGGGCAAAATGGCTTCAACTTTTGCCAAATCAACAATAACATTGGCTCCGCGAACTAGCCGTTTAACCGTACCGGAAATTAATTCATTGGTTCGATGTCTGTATTCTTCATAAATGACATTGCGTTCGGCAGAACGAAGTTTTTGCGAGATAATCTGACGTGCTTTTTGAGCAGCAATACGACCGAACTCTTTTGGTGTGGCTTCGATGTCAATAAACTGTCCTATTTCACACTCTGGATCAAGCACGCGAGCATCTTCAATTGAAATTTCTTGGGCCGCGACTTCAACGACATCTACAATTTCTTTTTCGCAATAGACTTCGATATCTCCTGTCTTTGGATGAATCTTTACTGTTACATTAGAGGCCCCGCTTACGCTTTTACGTGCGGCGGCTCTAAGGGATTCTTCGATCGCATCGATAATAATATCTCGGCTAATCCCTTTCTCCCGTTCCAAGTATTCAAAGACTGCAATAAGATCTTTGTTCATTCTTTCCTCTAATAACACAAGTTGCTAGTCGCCGATGGATTAAAATGGGGCCCCTGCCCCATTTTAATCCATCGGCGACTAGCAAATGACAGTGTTTAGTTTAAGTGTTCTGGCGTAAAGGGGACTGCTAAATTCAGATATCCTAACCACAATGGGGCGGGGGCCCCATTGTGGTTAGGGTTATCTGAACACTTAATTCTGCTCAGCCTCTTCGTGCTGTTCTTTTCTACTTTTTTCTTCGCGAGATTCATCCTCGCCTTCTTTGGTGCGTCCGGACTTCTTTTTACCTTTTGACGTCACGACGATGTCGTCATGGCTGTATTGATTCTTATCGACTAGGTATTCCTTAATCGACAAGGCAATTTTCTTATGTTCAGGATCAACCTTGATGACCTTTGCGGTAACTTCTTCCCCTTTGGTCACAATGTCTTCAACTTTACCGAAGGTTTTATCAGAAAGTTCTGTGACGTGGATCAATCCTTCAATGCCGCTGTCTAATTCAACAAAGGCGCCGAAAGCTGTGATCTTCGACACTTTGCCTTTGACGATAGAGCCAACAGGTATTGTCTTCTCAATGCTTTCCCAGGGGTTTTGGCCAAGTTGTTTGATCCCTAACGTGATTTTCTTACTTTCGCGATCAACAGTGAGGACAATGGCTTCTACAAAATCCCCTTTGCGGAGCAATTCTGATGGGTGGGAAACCTTTTTTATCCAGCTAAGATCGGAGATGTGGATTAATCCTTCGACTCCTGGCTCCAATTCTACAAAGGCACCGTAATTCGTAAGGCTTCGGATTTCCACTTTTCCTGTTCGTCCAACGGGATATTTCTTTTCCACATCGTCCCAAGGATTATGTTCTGCCTGCTTCAAGCCGAGGGAAATTTTTCCTTCTTCTTTTTGGATAGAGAGGACAATCGCTTCGACTTCATCCCCTTTTTTAACAATTTCATTTGGATCGGTGACATTCTTTACCCAGGACATCTCAGAGACATGAATGAGTCCTTCAATACCAGGTTCGATCTCAATGAAAGCGCCATAAGGCAGGAGGTTGACAATCTTCCCTCGTACGCGGGTTCCTGGGGGATATTTCTGTTCGATTTGATCCCATGGATTTGAATCCTTCTGCTTGAGACCCAAGGCAACGCGCCCTTTATCTTTATCGACGCTGAGGATAATGACTTCTAATTTCTGCCCTAAGTGGACCATTTCGGATGGATGTTTGATTCTCTTCCAAGTCATATCTGTGATATGGAGCAAGCCATCGATTCCATCTAAATCTAGGAACACGCCGAAATCTGTAATGTTTTTGACGATCCCTTCGCGGACGTCATTTGTTCTAATGCTTTCAAGCAATTCAGCTTTTTTGGAGATTCGCTCTGCTTCTAAGAGTTCACGGCGAGAGACGACCACATTTTTTCGCTCGACATTGATCTTGAGGATTTTGAAATCGTAAGTCTTGTCAATGTATTCATCGAGATTTTTAATACGTTTGTTGTCGATCTGAGAGCCGGGTAGGAAAGCCTCCATACCGATGTCGACCATCAAGCCGCCTTTAACTTTGCGAAGAACGCGTCCTTTGACAATAGACCCTTCCTCACAATTCTGCATGATATGCTCCCATTGGCGCATCCTTTCAGCTTTTTCGCGTGAGAGGACAATTTGTCCTTGGTCATCTTCAGGACGGTCGAGGAGGACTTCTACTTCTTTGCCAAGTTCAACATCATTTGGATCTGAAAATTCGGAGATGGGTACCATTCCTTCAGATTTCAGCCCGACATCGATGACGACATGGTCTTTAGTAATTTCGACGATTTTCCCTTTCAGGATAGTGCCAGGAACGAGGGATGATGCTGGCTCATTCCCTTTAATCGGGGCTTTTTTATCCAAAAGATTTTTAAAAATTTCTGCATCTTTTTCTTGGAAGTCAACATCATCTACTATTTTGCTTTCTTCCCAAGTGTGTTGTGATTGAGTAGACATTAAAAGGTTTCTCCTAGGGTATTTTCTTGCTAAAGCAGTCAGTCTAACAGACAAATGTGAAAAAACGCAATAGCAAAACAAAGAAAAATAAAGAAGGAAGGGACAAAGGACCTAAAGGACATAAGGGACATAAAGGACGTAAGGGACATAAAGGACGTAACACATTGCTGCCCTGTCCTTTATGTCCTTTGTCCTTTATGTCCCTTATGTCCTTTAGGTCCTTTGTCCCTTCCTCTTCACGACAAAATCTGCGCTAAGAACCCTTCCTTCCAATGGTATTTATCAAGAAGGCCTGTGGTATCACGACCCAATATATGATATGCAATATAGATGGCTTCAATGGAAGCTAATCCCTTTTCAGGGTCGCTACAATCATCTTGTCGGCGAGGATAGGCCGTACGATAGTGGGAAGGGATGCTGCGAAATACCAAACCTTCCTCTTTGACAACCTTCTCTTTCATCACCTTTGCATATCTCCATGTGGCGTCCAAAATGAGCAGGCCACGTGCTGCATCTTTTTGCTCAAGCGGAGGGGCATCGACATCTAATAACACGTAGTTTGAAAGATTCGGAAGCGATTGGTTGGGATATGAAAAGAATTTGAAGTCTGAGCGCATTTCTAAACCGCGCAAGCTGCATTTTTTCAAATTTTCTCTTCTATGGCGCCAGATGTACGTTGGAAATGGTTGCATAATATAGTGCCATGGTTTTAAACTCGGGTTCGAAAATGGTCCCCTGAATCATTATAGCATAACCAAGGATCTTTTATGAAACTTCTATTTACCTTATCTTGTTTTCTTTCTTGTTGCTTTGGTCTTATCCAAGCGGACCAGAATTCAACAAGCATTCGCTGGTTTACGAACTATGACGAAGGGATGCGGCAAGCTCGCACTAGCTCAAAGCCTGTCTTAATCTTATTTACTGGTTCCGACTGGTGTACTTGGTGTAAAAAGCTGGAGCAAGAAGTGCTCGATCGTCCAGAATTCGCTGCTTCTGCGGGCGACAAATTTGTATTTATCAAGATTGACTTCCCAATGAACAAAAAACTTCCAGCAGATCAAACTGCTCGCAATAAACAGCTTCAAAAGGAATATGGGGTCTCTGGATTCCCAACTCTTGTCATGCTAGATAGTCAACAACAGAAGCAAATTGGCACTGTAGGATATCGCCCAGGTGGACCAAAGGCTTATTCTGACTATGTTCTCCAGATGGTTGGACAATATGGATCTTATCAGAAAAAAGTTTCTTCCTTAAGCAATCAACCCCTTCCTGGGGTTGAGCTTAAGCAGCTCTATGAGCAGGCGACCACGATTGGCCGCCATGAAGATGCCATGCACATTCTTGAGCATGGCATTTCTTCAGACCAGGAGCATTTCTTTATGCTTGAACAATACCGCTTGTTTGCAGAAAAGGGACGCTTGCGCAATGATGAAGCGATCCGTTTACGCCAAACGTTATTGTCTTACGATCCCAACAACCTGAAGTTGACCCATTATCAAATTGCTGTCATTGATTTCGAAGCGTTAAGCCGGGAGAATGGCAATGAAAACCCAGAATTGACCGTAGCCTCGCTTGTAGAATATACCGAAAAATTTGGCAATCAAGATAAAGATAATCTGTGGCGCCTTCAAATGATCATCTCACAAGTCTTTTTCGATCAGAATAACCTTCCTGAAGCTTTGCGTTACGCGCAGAGGTCTTTCCAATCAGCTCCCCCAGCGGCTCAGCCCGAAATAGCATCTGCCATCAGACAAATGCAAGCTGCTATTAATAATTAGTAGTCTATTGTAAACTCTTTTTTCTTTACATTCATTCTAACTTTCTATTATAATTATCGTTTTATATCTAAATAGAATAAAAGGATTTTTATGAGTCGCAAATGTTTTTTATTTATTTTTTTAGTTTTTTGCTTCAATTATTTAAATGCTGGAGAACTGGTTTCGATTAAAGATGTGAAGATGGAAGAAAATCATTTAATTAATTTTACGGCAATGAATCTGCGCTTTCAAGGTTTAACTAGTTCACAAGGAACTGCACAGTATACAGAAGATATGCAACTTGAGTTATTAGAGCAAAATGTACTTGAAACAGATTCCTGGGGAAGATATCGCATTCAAGCAACTTTTTTAAATCCATACACCGGCGAGCGTATTCATCCGATTTCGAAATGGGCTGGAGGAGATAAATTTATTCAAAGAATTACCAAACATGGCAATCGATTTGGTTGGAGTAGGGGGATATATAAACCCCAACCAGGAACAGCTCCTGGTTATGGCATGGGGGATGTGGCTCATCGTCTTGAATCTTGGAACGTTGATATCACTCTCGAAGATGGAACGACTTTTTCTTTTGCTTATCCTGATGATCCAGGTAAATTTCATTCAGCCACTCATCCAGCCGGAGGATTTCCCTACAAAGACGATGGAAAAGCGACAGATCTTTTTAAAGTAGGTGACGAGATGGAGATGGTTTCTGAATGGAGTGGGGATGATAATATGAGAAAGAATTACCAAAGTCATTATCGTCTAAAACATGTGCAGAAAGGTATTGAGGTCGATGCAACCGGCACTACACATTATTTAGTTAGATGACTTGTCCGATTAGATCGTAGTCTGCAACGTCAGTAATTTTCACTCGATATCGCTCGCCAAAACCTTTTACCTTTCGTCCGTCCGTAATGATCACCTGACCATCAATTTCTGGACATTGTCCATAATAACGCCCTCGCATGAGCAACGGGGAATCAGGGTGATATCCTTCCACAACAACATCCAATGTTTTACCGATAAGCTTTGCATTGCGTTTGCGTACGATCTTATTTTGCACTTTCATCAAACGCTGATAACGAGCCTCTTTAATCTCTTCTGGAACTTGATCTGGTAAATTGTACGAGTGAGATCCCTCTTCTCGAGAATATTTGAAAATCCCAATATTATCCAAGGGATGGGATTGAATGAACTGAACCATCTCTTCAAAGTGTTGCTCGGTTTCTCCAGGAAAACCAACCATAAGGCTCGTTCTGATAACAACATGAGGTATTTCTGCACGCAAACGAGTGATCGATTGCAAAATATCATCTTTGGATGTGGTGCGACGCATGGCTGTCAGCATAGCATCGTTAATATGCTGGATCGGCATATCCAAATAAGGACAAATGCGGGGATCGCTTTTGATGAGTTGAATTAAATCTTCGGAAATTTCATCGGGATAAAGATAAAGCAAGCGCAACCAAAACTGCTTATCGGTCTCTAAAAGGGATTTCAAGAGATCCAACAGCCCTGCAGAGTGTAGAAAACCCTTATCTTTGCCATAATCGCCCAAATCTTGAGCGATCAGTATGATTTCTTGCACTCCTTGATCCAGAAGAAGATGGAACTCTTTCAGAATTCGCTCTTTTGGTTTGCTTTTAAGTGGTCCTTTGATGGTTGGAATCACACAGAAGGCACAACGTTTGCGGCATCCTTCGGCAATCTTTAAATATGCAAAGTGCTTTGGGGTCGAAATCTGCCGAGGTACTTCCCCCACTTCGAGATAGCTGCGGGCAGTTGAGACGAGCTCCCCTTTCTGACTAGATTGTACGGCTTGAAGAATGCCCTCAACATCGCCAGAACCAAGAAAATAATCGACTCCGGGAAACTGTCGCTGCATCTCTTGATGATGCGTTTGAACCATGCAGCCTGTTACGATTAACTTGGCATCTTTTTTTCGATTTTCTAAAGTTTCCTGTACAGTTTCTCTCGATTCTTGCCGAGAGGCTTCTAAAAAGCCGCAGGTATTAATGACCAGATAGTCAGCCACTTCCATGCTAGGAGCCACTTCATATCCCGCTTTGAGCAAGATGCCGAGCATGACTTCGCTATCCACAAGATTTCTGGGGCATCCCAAGCTAATGAAATAAATCTTATTGCCATGGTAATCAAACTGGATGTTGCCTGTGCGCTCTGGCAGGATTGTGTGTTCAGGCAAGTCTTGGAAGTTATCTTCTTTAAAAAGTGGTAACATAATGGTGCTCTGTTTATTTCAGGAGCCTCTAAGAATACAGGATGGGGATTTTTTCCGCATTAGTTTTCTGGTAATTGCTCAATAGCGTTGGAGGGGGGAAGTAAGTGCACAACGGGAAGAAGAGGAACAGGATATGCAGGATCGCAAGCGGCAGGATAAGAAGGATAGTGTTGATCGGCTGACATGCAATAGATTTCCCAAGATCGCAAGCGATCCAGGGAAGATGCCCTGAGAAAGAGCGAAGTGTCCGAAAGAAAATAAAGGACCTCCTAGACGTTTAACGCCCTTTCGGTCCTTTATTTTCTTTCGGATACTTCGCTCTTTTTCATTGGAATTCCGCTTGCGATCCTGCATATCCTGTCACTTTTCTTCTGCAACGTTTCATGCATTAGCCTGATGCGTGTGCTTGCATATCATGTTCTTCCTCCAACTGTTCACATTGCCTCTCTAGAAAAATTGCTGAGTGATGTTTTTTTGGACTTGCATTTTTTCTAGACAAAGGGGTATTATTTGCTCTTAAAAGAATTCAACTGAAAGGAATATTACCGTGAAACGCACTTACCAACCAAGTAAACGTCGTCGTAAATCAGAACACGGCTTTAGAAAGCGCATGAAGACAGCCGATGGACGCAAAATTATCAATCGACGTCGACGCCAAGGACGCAAACAACTGACCCGAGTGTGACGAATTGTTTTCCTAAGCTGCTGCGCCTTTTGAAAAGGCGCCAGTTCCAACACATGTCTCATGGATGTCGCCGAGTAGTAAGTCAATGGATTATTATTGATATTCGCGAAAATCAAGTGGGTCATACGCGACTTGGGATCACAGTTTCCAAACGTTATGGCGATTCTCACGAACGAAATCGCTTTAAGCGGATCGTTCGTGAAGCTTTTAGAACCACATATGCCAAACTCCCTGCAGGTTTAGATTTAAATATCAAACCTCGCTCTGCTGCTAAAAATGCCCTCTCAACTGATATCGCCACAGACCTTCTAAATGTCCTAGAACATAAGAGGTAGTGAATGGATATAATACAAAATTTCGTTTTCTACATGCAGTCCTTCTCAGAAATTTTAGAGGGCAAATACGGTACTGTTTTCGAAACAATTGCCATAGCTTTATTTGTTGTCGTATTCAACTTTATTATTAGCGCAGTTTTACTCAAGCTTAAAGAGAAATTTTTAAAAGAAAAGAAATTGTGGCTTCTCAGCTTTGTCACAGCCCTATACAAACCTCTTAACTACTTTGTCTGGTTTCTCGCGGCAATGTGCTCCGTGGATATCATTTCCACTAAGGTTTTTTCCATCCATTTTTCCCATCTACATGAGATTCTGAGCGTGGGTTGTGTTTTGGCATTCGGATGGTTTTTGCTGAGATGGAACTGGAAAATCGTCGAATTCATGATACGACTCAGTTACAGCCATGAAATTACCATGACGCGAAGCAAACTTGACATCATCAGCAAACTCGTCACCATTGGTATTTTTATAGTTACTGTTTTTCTATTGATGGATGTGACAGGGCGCAATATGCAAACGATCATCGCATTTGGCGGGATCGGAGGCTTGGCTATCGCATTTGCATCGCAACAAGTTATTCAAAATTTTTTCGGCGGTGTGATGATTTACACGACGCAACCTTTTACTGTAGGTGAAGAGGTCTCTCTGCCTGAAAATGACATTCAGGGGATCATTGAAGAGATCGGGTGGTATTCGACTCGAATACGAAATATGGAAAAGAGACCGATTTATGTTCCGAATTCGATTTTTACACAGACAGTTGTGATGACCCCCTCGCGCAAAACTCATGAGCGCTTTCACCACAAGATAGGCTTAAGACATGAGGACATCAATCATGTAAAAGAGGTCGTCGATGAGGTTAAAGCGATGCTTATTGCGCATCGTTCTGTGGACAAAGACCACAAAATTGAAGTGTTTTTCATTGGATTTGGAGAAGCTAGTTTAGACATTGAAATTTCTGCTTATATAGAATTAGAACACGAAGTATTTCAAGCGATTCAGCAAGAATTGTTGTTCAGTGTAGCCTCGATCATGAAAAAACATGGGGCTAAGCTTGCAACACATGTATGTTTATCGGCTTGCTATCCTGTGGCCAACCCTATTCCTTTAAGTCATATGACTGCTGTAGAATTCCCCAAAAAATAAAGAAAGGAACGAAAGATCTCTAACATCGTTCGCCTAGATTTTTCAACAAAAATAGAGCATGATATAGTTTCATGTTACAAAATTTATGTAGGAAAAATATATCAGTAATGATATTATTAGGATATAATCCCAAGGACGGCAAATTCGAATGAAGCCCCTGCTCTGGATAAAAGCTGCCAAACGAAGTCTCATGGATATGCCGGCTGAAGTTATTACTGACTTTGGATATGGTCTTTATCAGGCACAAATAGGGTTGCACCCTGATATTGGAAAACCATTAAAAGGCTTTAGAAGTGCAAATGTGCTTGAACTTGTACTTGACTGTGATAATGATACATTTCGAGTGGTCTACACAGTGCGTTTTTCAGATGCCATTGTCGTCATACATGCCTTCAAGAAAAAGAGCAAAAAGGGAATCAAAACGCCCAAAGAAGAAATTGATCTAATTCATGAACGCTTAAAAAGAGCGGAAGATCTTTATAATGAATGGAAGAATGCAGGAGGTCAAAGCAATGACTAAAACAAACAAAGAATATGAAGTTTCCTCAGGCAACGTTTTCGCTGATCTTGGGTTGAATGCACCCGAAGAGCTCATTGCTCGAGCAAAACTACTTAATGATGTTGGATCTTTAATAAAAGCTAGTAAGTTATCTCAAGATGAAATAGCTCAAAAGCTGGGAATCAGTCAACCAAAAGTTTCCTTGTTAGTGTCCGGACGGCTTTCAGCTTTTAGCACGGATTCTCTTTTGCATTATCTATCCTTACTAGGTTGTAATGTAATGATTAGAGTAAGCAAACCTAGATCTCGCATGGGTATCTTTCGTCACAAAGGTCATATTGCTGTCTGTTAAGAATGAAAGAATGCTTACATTTTAGTATTCTTCGAGTCCATCAAGCAGCGTTCCTTCTAGCTCTTCTCTTTCCACTAACTCTTTAGACCATGCTTTTTTATCTGATTGTAATCTTTCATAGTCTTCGTTAAGTAGCCTCATTCTTTGACGAAAACGATAAGATTTAAGCGCTTCTTCAATAAGATCAAATTTTGATTTTCCGGTGATGTCCACTAATTCGGTAATCATATGATCACTAGCCCGAGAAATTCTAATGGTCAATGCCATAAAATGCTCCTCCACAATACCTCCTAACATAAAATGTGAATTGGATTGTCAATCAGAAAAATACTGAATTGAATTGGTTCGAATTGGATTTCTGGAGCATACTCCATTTTTGCCTGACAAAAACGGAACGTACTCCGAAAATGTCAAGCATTTATGGAGTACGCTCCATAAATGCGATTGTCTTGCTTAATGACCTTGCCAATTTTTTGTCCCTTTGGTACAATTAGTATATAAGATACAGGAGGTATATATGAAACATGCAAAACAGGAAATGGAAGAAGTTTCTGCAAGAGAAATAAGAGATCATATGGCTTCCGTTCTCAATCACATTGCTTACGGTGGAAAACGGTATATGCTTACCCGTCACGGACAAGGAATTGCTGTCATTATTTCTCTCGAAGAATGGAAGACAGTGGAATGCCTATTGCAAAAGCTAGAGGATGAAGAAGATATTCGAGACGCAGATGCGACCATGGAGCGAATAAAAAAAGGAGAAAAGACTCTTTCACACGAAGAACTCAAACGCGAACTTGGACTGTAATTCTAAATGTATAGAAATGCAGGAGGTCAAAGCAATGACTAAAACAAACAAAGAATATGAAGTTTCCTCTTGGATCTCTGGAGCATACTCCTTTTTTGCCTGACAAAAACGGAACGTACTCCGAAAATGTCAAGCATTTATGGAGTACGCTCCATAAATGCGATCAAAACGCTCGACTTTCAAACAAAAATGGAATACACTCCGAAATTGTCAAGCAATTATGGAGTAGCCAATGTTTCCACGTTTAAAACATTTTTCACATAAACATAGTTTTTTTCTCTTTGGCCCACGCGGTACAGGAAAAAGTACATTGCTTAAGCAGAGGTTCGATCACAGCCAGTGCCTTTGGTTAGATCTTTTAGATACGCAAGTTGAGGATCGTTTTTCCCGTAATCCCAATGAACTTTACCCCATTGTGAAGGCCTTACCCAAAGAGACCACCCACGTTGTCATTGATGAAATACAAAAAGTTCCCAGGTTATTGGATGAAGTCCATCGAATGATTGAAGAAGAAACAGACAAGATCTTTATTTTAACTGGGTCAAGTGCACGCAAACTAAAACATGGGGGAGCAAATTTACTCGCTGGTCGTGCGTTTGTCTACCATTTATTTTCCCTTTCTTGTTTTGAATTAAGGGAAGAATTTAATTTAGATAAAGCCTTACATTGGGGAACTTTGCCTAAAATTTTTAAATTAAATGAAAGTTCACAAAAGGACGAATTTTTACGTTCCTATGCAGATACATACCTCAAAGAAGAAATATGGAATGAACAGGTAGTACGAAAATTACCACCATTTCGTCGCTTTCTTGAAGTGGCAGCACAATGCAATGGAAAAATAATTAACTATGCAAATATTGCCCGAGATGTTGGTGTAGACAGCAAAACCATTAAAGAGTATTTTTTAATTCTCGAAGACACAATGATTGGATTCTTTTTAGAGCCCTTTCACAACTCGTTTCGAAAGCGTTTAGTAGAAAAACCAAAGTTTTATTTTTTTGATCCGGGTATCGTGCGCAGTCTATCCAGAAGGCTTTCAGTCCCTCTAATTCCCAAAACAACGGCTTATGGAGAGGCCTTCGAGCACTTCATTTTATTGGAATTCATTCGATTGAAAAGTTATTTTCAACCTGATTATCGTTATTCTTTTATCCGTACTGCCGCTGATGTTGAAATCGATTTAGTCATTGAAAGACCAGGAAAAAAACTTCTATGTATCGAAATAAAAAGCTCCGATACAGTCAATGAAAGCGACATTAGTGCCTTCATAAAGCTGACACGCGATATTGAAAATTGTGAAGCAATTGTTCTTAGCCAAGACCGCTTCATGAAAAAGTTTGATCACGTAACTTGCTACCCTTGGAAACAAGGTATCGCTGAGTATTTCCCTGAAGTTTCTTAGATTCTACCTAACGCGCTTGGCATTAAACAGCACCATCAGGCTGCTTGCCACCATCGCAAAGGCTGCAAAAATCGGCGATAAATAACCCGCTACCGCTAAAACAATCCCCACAACATTATAAAAAAATGCCCAAAACATATTCTGCTTCACAATTTGGTGTCCTTTCCTCGCCAACTTCCTAATTTTTAAAAGCACCTGCAAACGATCTGTCGTCAATAGCAAATCGGAAACCTGTATGGAAATCTCCGTGGCAGAAACAACCGAAATGCCCACATGCGCCGACGTCAAAGCTAAGGCATCGTTGATCCCATCCCCCACCATACATACCACAGCTCCCTTCAATCTCAAGGCATCTATTAGTCCCTTTTTTTGCAACGGAGTATATTGTGCATACCACTCATCAAAACCACATTGAGCAGCAACCGTAGCAACCGGCTCTTGGGCATCTCCAGAAAGCAAAATAGTTTTTACAGGAGCAATTCCTTTTATAAGATCAGCGATTCCAACACGCAATTGATCGCCAAGTGAAATGACACAAATGCAATTCCCTTTTTGTGCAAAATAAACTTGCGATCGAATCACTTGATCTTTATGAATCTCCTCCCCATCTTGCTGTGACACATCTATATCAGCATGATGCTGCAAAAAATATGCCGATCCTAAGTAATAATTTTGTCCTCTATATTTGCCGACGATTCCCTGTCCTGCTATTTCTTCAGTGCCCTCCAACGAAGCCAATGGGCAATCGAGTGATTCATAGATCGCCACCGAGATCAAATGATTAGATCGGCTTGTCATCGCCTTAAGAATAGACCGCTTTTCAGAATCCAAAGTCTCCAAACCTGAAAGCACTTGAAAATGCCCCTCTGTTACTGTGCCAGTCTTGTCGAACACGAAGACAGTTTCCTCGCCTAAGTGCATCAAGCACCCTCGATTGCGCACAATAGCCCCAAGATTGGCTAATCCATTGATCACGTGTGATTCAGCGAGCGGTGCAGCAATGCCGATAGCACATGGACATGAGATGAGCAAAATCGACACAGCACGTATGACAGCAGCTTCTAAATCAAATGCCCCAAAAAGAAATCCTCCTACAGAACATAGAACAGATAAGCCAACGACGAATGGGACAAACCATTTGACGATCAGATCGCCTTGACGAATATATGTCGACTTATGACCGATTTCCTGTTGTATCGTATTGACGATCTTATGCAAGGCCGATTCCTCAGCACTTGAAGTGACTCGAAAAACAAAAGATCCATTTTGAACAATCGCTCCTCCTAATAACATAGCCCCTGCTGCCTTTGGTACAGGCATCGATTCTCCTGTCATCAACGATTCATCACAAGAGCCTGTTCCGCTAACAACAACACCGTCCAAAACAATTTTTTCCCCTTGAAACACATGAACAAAGTCTCCAATAACTATCTCTTTGACGGGTGTAAAAACTAAGCTACCATCTGGAAGCTGTTTTCGACCGCGACGAGGGATTGCACGGACCAACCGGATTAATGCATCTTTAGCAGAGAATTTGGCTTTTGTTTCAATGAGTTTCCCCAATAAAACAAAACAAATAATCACCGTTAATGAATCGAAATAGACCAAAGAGCTTCCAAGAAAAAGATGGTAAATAGAAAGACAAAAGGACGTTGTAACCCCAATGACTACAAGGGTTTCCATTCCGAGGAATCCCACTCTAAGGCCACTAAAAAAGCGGCGAAAAATAGGCCATGCGCAATAAGTGACGACTGGTAACGTTGTCCATAACGATAACCAGGCAAAAAGAAGGGCATAGTGCTCCTGATCATACTGAAAATAGGCTGCATAGATGGGGTATGAAAACATCATGACATTTAGTGCGCAGAAGGCAGCTACGATAAAGCGAATGTTGAGAGAGCGTCTGGCGACAGACGTACCGCTACCGATAAGCGAAGGTTGATACCCAAACGATTGTATGAGGGACAATATTTTTTCTTTAGAGATATAGCGGGGAACAAACTCAATAGATGCTAAGTCTGTGGCATAATCCACAACGCAATTGAGAACTCCTTTTTCTTGTAACATAAGGAGTTTGATCAGCTCACAACAAGCTGGACACCACATATTTAATACTTCGAGATGAAGTTGCCGTGCTTCATTTTCATGGATCTCTGGTCGATTTTTCCGAATTTGTTCTAATAGAGTGGGATTAGAGATGAGTCCTATCTTCAGAGCTTGCTGAAAGATCGGATGCTCACGATAATTGTCTAGTTGATGCTGAGTGCTTAAGATGTTGAATACAGCATGGCAACCGCTGCAACAGAATTGGTTCTGTACTTCTCGAACTGGTGAGGATAATATGTCGTTACCGCATAAACTGCAAAGGCTCATAAATTACAACTTGAAGTCCATTCCAAGATAGGTTCGACGGGCTTCCTCATTGTCGACCAACTCTTCCACTCTTCCTGACAATAGCACCTTCCCCTCGCGCACTAAATAGCTGCGGTGCACAACAGAAAAGATTTCTCTGGCGTTATGATCAGTTATTAAAACACTGATATTCCTTTGAGACAGCATCTGAATGAGCTGTTTGACTTCTTGTACAGATATAGGATCGATATTAGCAAATGGTTCGTCCAACATTAATAATGTCGGGCTTGTCACGAGGGCGCGAGTAATTTCTAAACGCCTCCTCTCTCCTCCTGAGAGTGCAACGGCTTGTTTATTTGCCAGTTTTTCCAGATGAAGTTCATGGAGAAGCTGTTCAAGACGTCGTTTGCGCTCTTCTTTGCTAATTTTAAGGCTTTCTAGGATGCATAAAATATTGTCTGAAACTGTCAAATGTCGAAATATCGAAGGTTCCTGTGCTAAATATCCCATCCCCATCCTAGCTCTTTTATGAACGGGGGAGTTTGTGACATCTTGACCATTAAAAATAACAGAGCCAGCGTTGGGCCGAATTAAGCCGACTGTCATGTAAAAAGCCGTTGTCTTCCCTGCACCGTTGGGACCTAAGAGCCCCACAATTTCTCCAGGGGCAACATGAAAGGATAGTCCGTTGACTACAGGTTTTCCTCCGTATGACTTTTTAAGATCTCGTACTTCTAAGCTCATAGCTTGTGACATAATACAACCTTCTAGATATAATGACGGTACAAAAGAGATTTTACCACAGATAAGGTCTGCAAAAATCGATAACTGGTTTGTGCCGGCCCTCCGGGACGGTATGTGTTGGTTGGCGGTTACCCAGGCTTCGCTTACCCCTCCGGGGAGCTTCAGCCTGGGCTATTACGTAAACAGCCCTCCGGGCTTCTGAAGTATGAAGGTTGAATGTTCTGCTATGCAGTTTTTATGCTCAAAGCATAAATGCTCGTTTTCATCCTTTGGCCTTCATCCTTCAAAAGCCCGGAGGGCTGTTTACGTAATAGCCCAGGCTGAAGCTCCCCGGAGGGGTAAGCGAAGCCTGGGTAACCGCCAACCAACACATATCGTCCCGGAGGGCCGGCACAAACCAATTATCTATTTTTTCACAGTCTCTCTGTGGTAAAAATCTCTTTTGTTTAGTGTTACTTCAGCAGAGGGAATATCTTTTTGAATTCCTCTAGTTCTTTCTGCGCAAAACTAAACCTCACATCCCCAACACCTTGAATCGATTCTTTTTGCGTCAATTCATCGCGTCGGATTTTAAGTGATGCTGCACTCATGCTAACATAGTTCACTTTATCAAAGAATAATACCCGCTTTGGCTTCTCCGTCGATAAAACGACCTCTTTTGCCTGCGCTGTATATTCTACCTTATCTGCAATGGCGTACTGTAAAAACGTCCCTTCATTTTCTGGATCTGTTGCTGTGCATTTGAGAATGCGAACATCCCCTTCCAATAGCAATCTAGAGGGCTCAAGTTTGTGATTAGCTACATCGTAGAAGATCGTTAGCTTATCGGCAAAAATTTCCCCCATGGCATCCTTAAAAAAGACTTTTTTATCTGAAAGCACAATGCCATTAATATCCCGAGGGCTTTCCATGGTCGTTTTGAATAACTTGTGGTCAACAATAACCTTGCCATAACATGTCAAAATATGCTCTGTGCCATTTTCCTGGTCTGTGTATACCAACGTTGTCTCACCTGTGCATTCAATAGTATGTACTTGCTTGACCCCATTCTGATTCTCGTGAAAAACAAGCAACTCCTTATCGGTTGTCAAATGCCCCATTCCAGCCTGAGCAATTTTGATGTCGCCCCGAAGGGTTAACAAATGTTGAATGTCATCCCACAATAGTGTATCAGATGAAAAGTCAATTTCTTGTACGAGTTTTTTGTTTTCCACCTTGAGAGATCCTCTGGGATGAGAAAACGACAAAAGATGCTTCCTAGTATCAATGTCAATTTGGGTAGCCTTTATCACATCGCCTTGCCTATTTGAGATCTGACAGAGACCGTCCTTCTCCTTTGCATGCAAAGAAATCTGACCAAACAAGCCACTCTGAGGTGTATCTAAAGAATTGTCCTCTTTGCGATACACTGCAATATCTGCCTTGGCTACATAATCGTTGTTGTAATTAACAGTAACATCCCGATCAGCATCAATGGCACTTATCCGTTCCCGCAAAACATGTCCAGCTGCTTCTTTGTTGATATGCAACACCATATGACGGCTTTTAACAGTGAGTGGAGAACCCGAACCCGATTGCGCCCCCTTCTCTTCTGTATACACAACGTACTCTTCTTCTTCACTGCCAGAAAAATCCCCTGTCATGGCTGCATGATCAATATGAGCTTGTCCACAAGTAAGTCTACCGGTATCTCGCAATTCGATACGTACTCTATCTCTCATTTTAAGCTGCTGAAGATCAAGCTGCCTCCCCTCTTTTTCGGCTATTGCTTCAATATGCTGTGCACAAATTTTTCCTAAAGGATGGTCTAATAAAGCATTGCCTTTTAAAGTGATCTGTTTGCCTTCATAAATGGCCGTATCTGATTCAACGATAAGCACGCTTTCCTCTTGAGCAATTGCAACTGCCGACAACAAATGCAGGAAAATAAAGACGATTCTCTTCATTTCGCCCCCTGAGTATCTAGAGAGGCTTTGAACTTGGTTGCTTTAAAATGGGGATTCCCCCCTTCCATAAAAAACTCCACTTCTGATGCGGTTCCCGTTATGGAAGGACGAAGCCTCGAGACATCCTCGATGAGATGGTGCCCAAGTGCCGAAAAACGAGAAATTGTTGCACGCTTCGCAACAAGCTTATTCGTCTGATAATGATATACTGCTTCGTCGGCTTGGAGATATCGAAACACCTGCATCGGCTTACCATCTGAATAATATAATTCCTCTTGCATCACACAAGTGACCCCTTGCATTTTCTCGGCTATTTCCATCGAATCGTCGCAATGGTCTAAAATGAGTTCGCTATCCTCGCTGCGTATCCGAAGTTGTAACCGTTCACTCCCTTGTGTGAACCAGATCTCTTTGCAGGCTTGTCGATGTTGTTGTGTGGTCTTATATGGAATAGGGGTAACAGGTTTTATGGAGGGATCAGCAGCAGCCACCAAAGCGTGATACCTTTGATTATCTTTTTCAGAATACGAAAAAAGAGAAAAATAAGCCCAAATAACGAGCATTAAGAGAACGGATGCGCAACCAAAAGTAGCAGCTGGAAAAAGAAGGCGCAATGTCAAGACTCCATTTCATGAACGACATGATAAAGCTGTTTTAGCTTTCGAAGCAGAGCGGGGAGTTGATCAAATGAAAGAACTGAAGAGGCATCGCTTAGGGCATTTTTCGGGTCTGGATGAGCTTCTATAAAGAGGCAGTTAGCCCCTGCTCCTATTGCCGCTTGGGCTAACGTCGGAATAAATTCCCGTTCTCCACCCGAGCTACTGCCATTCCCCCCCGGCAGCTGCACTCCATGCGTGGCATCAAAACACACTGGAAAACCCAATTTTTGCATGATGGGAATCGCACGCATATCACAAACTAAATTGTTGTATCCAAACGTTGTCCCTCTATCGATTAAAATAATTTTAGAGTTGTTAGCTTCTTGGATTTTTGCCACCACATTTGTCATATCCCATGGAGCCATAAATTGTCCCTTTTTTACGCTGACAACGCATCCAGTCTTTGCTGTCGCAACTACCAGATCTGTTTGACGGCATAGGAATGCTGGAATTTGTAAGATATCGCAAACCTCTCCAGCAGCCGTGGCTTCTTCTGGAGAATGAACATCTGTGACAACAGGGATATCGAATTCGTTTTGAACACGACTTAAAATGCGCAAGCCTTCTTGCAATCCCGGACCGCGAAACGAGGAATAAGAACTTCGATTGGCTTTGTCATAACTCGATTTGAAAATAAAGGGAATGTCTAGCATTGTAAATATTGTTTTTAGAACAGCAGCAGCGTTGAGGCAATGATCTTCACTTTCAATCACACACGGACCACACATGACAGCGAGTGGTTTGTTTTTTCCAATCTGAATGTTTTTGATGTGAATATCTTGCATAGCTTTTCTCATTTAGTAACGTTGTGATAAATCATAGCCGGAACAATGATATATTTCCACTCTGTTTACTCCTATTTCGTGAACGCGCAGAAATATCCTGAAAATCCCATACACATCAGGCCAAGCAAAGAAACGTCTTAATAAAAAAATTAAACGCTAAGGCGCCAAGACCCGAAGCCGCAAAGACAAGAAGAAGATATTTTTTCAAGCCAAAATGAAAATTAAATCTCCTTCCCTTCTTTGCGGCTTCGCGTCTTTGCGTTTAATTTTTTATTAAGAGGTTACTTTCCCTAGCTTGATGCATATAAATGCGTGCTAGTTATGTTGGCTAGTTATTGTTGGAAACTGTTAAGATGTGTTACTATAGATTTTACATTTATATTTAACATAGGTAATATATGAGAAAATATTTATTATTTTTGCTTTGCTTTTCGTCTATACTTTCCTCGTCATATGCCGCTACAACACACACTGAAAAAGTAAGAACTCCCAAAAAACATGACTACTACAACTTCTTTAATTCCGAAGTCTTCGACTCTTACATGCTACAACTCCGAAAATTCACTCAAGATGAAGTTGAGCAATTGCCACTCATAACTCATTTTCCCCTCCCCCTCATAAGTTCCTTTTCTTCCAAAACCCTTGAATTGATTGCAGCCATCCAACAACCCTATACTCCAGAGGAACGACCAACCGTCCATGAAAAAATCATCACCCTCCTTCGTTCTCTTATCAAAGAAAAGGAAACAGTTCAAAGTGATAATAACGCTTTGACACAGCAGTCAATCCAGTTTATCGATAGTCTTTCGGTATGGATCTACACAAAGCCCCATCTCCTCCCCGATTTTGCCACTTTTCTTCACTCCGTCATTCCAGATTTCTTTACCTCCTTCACTTTCAAAGAAGGTCATTTGCAAGACCACATCCAACAGGCTCACAATATGATCTCAGCAAGAAAAGCCGATCTATTTACCGGAGAATATCATCGTTATCCCACATTCAATGATCCTTTATTTGAAGGGCGCCTCCCAACAACAGCTTACAATGCCTTCTCAACACAGTTTATATATATTCCACGGATGAACATCACGGATGAAGATAAATCTATAACGCTTGTTCCTGAATTTTTAAATTATTTGTCTGTATTGAGAGAACAAGGCAAAAAACACCTCTACATTAACCTCATGAGTCGACTCAGTAGCGAACGCCCCCTTTGCCTTTCACTTGATCAACTTGAGAATCTGTTTCCCAATGTGATTTACGTGGCAAACTTTGATAGGAACTCAGAATTCTATAAACAGTCTGATAAACATGCTAATCTGGACGATGCTGAACGATTCAAAAGACATTTTATGAAGCATTTATTTAATCGATATCCAGAAGATGCTGCGTATAAATGGCCAAAACAGCTCGATATATACCAATGGAGAGATAACTGTGACGCTATCTTAGAAAATGTTCATTCAAAATACTTTGAGTCAAAAGAAAAGCTTAGCGCTGAAGAACGGCGAGCTTTTATCGAGATTGTTTCTGTGAAATTAGTTGAGGCTCTTTGCAATACATTGAATCCAGATTTTGCTAACATCTCTTGCAAGTACTCAAAAGATCGAGCACCCTTGCTCAATAGCCTTACCTATTTGTATTCGGTATCAGTAGGAATTCAGAATCAGGGTTTTACGCAAGAACACAGCTTGAAAGTGCTTTCTTTCGTTTTGGCAACGCCACTACTCGTGAGCAATCGGCCCGCATACGATAGCATCGTCGATGAGCTGTTATTGGTCGTGCCCTATTTAGAGGCCATGCAGTAAGTACCCACACAAAAACGCAGGGACGTAAGGGACAAGGGACCTAAAGGACATAAGGGACGTAAGGGACTTTAAAGGACAAGGGACATAAGGGACAAAGGACATTTATTGTCCCTTATGTCCCTTGTCCTTTAAAGTCCCTTACGTCCCTTATGTCCTTTAGGTCCCTTGTCCTTTATGTCCCTGCGTTTTTGCGTGGGTACTTCTGCTTACTTGGATTAATGTCATGCCTACTTGACATCTATGCGAATACTGGTGCTCGATGGCGTTGTCGATGATGGCTCATATGTCTGTGAGGGGTTTAATCCCTGGTAATAATAGGCAGGGTTCTCATAAAAATACTGTGTCGTTGTCGGTGGTAACATGTCATAATTGTTGTAGGTGTTATCGTATAATCCATTAGTACCATTATAATACCCGTTATCTTCATTGTAATAATAGTAATTAGGCGTGTAATAATCCGCAGGATAACCATTATAATAATACGGATAATGTCGGCCATGATGCCACCATCCTCCCGCATGATTTGCCCAATGGTGATGCCACGCACGATTATGGCCCCAATGATGATCTCCATGATGCCAGTGATGTCCATCGTGGTGTCCGTGATGACCCCCATGATGACCTCCGTGGTGGCCTCCTCCATGATGACCACCCCCATGCCCACCACCATGACCCCCATGAGCTGCCAAATCTTGAGTCGCCATAGAAGCCAGAATGCCCAATACAATCCCATTAATCCATTTTTTCATAACCACCTCCCCAGAATAATCTATATAATTATGAAGCGATTTCATTGCCAATACTTTCTGTAATATTTTGGTCATTGGTTTAGTTTCGTCCAAGGGGATTAAATATAGCTCTAATGACTTATAATTCCCTCTGCGTCTCCCCGCCTCTGCGTCTCTGCGTTAAATTCGTTATAATGATTAACGCAATAATGATTAACGCAGAGACGCAGAGGCGGGGAGACGCAGAGGCGGGGAGACGCAGAGGGAATTATAAGTTTCGTTAAAGCTATCTTTTGGACGAAGTTAAACCAATAGCCAGAAAATATACTTTGGGATATTTTTTTTCATTTCTCCCTATTTCTCTTCTTCTCTCTGTGATCTCTTATTTAGCTGCGGCACGGGTACGAAAGGCTCCCTTGCCAAAAAAATAGGAGTGGTTCATGGTAAGGATTATGTACAGCCAACCCATTGCAACAGCCACAACCCTATCCTTAGAGGACAAAGATAAATTGTCCTCTCTGTGGCAACCCCTTTGTCAACAGCACAACTTACAATTTGCAGAATATAGCTTTGCTAATGTCTATCTTTTCCGTAAACAGCACTCCTATGAACTGATCGAAGGTGATCCTTTATTTGTGCGGGGTAAATTTTCCGAGGGGCATTACTACCTCATTCCCACTATGGCACCTAAAGATCTTTTCCTCAAATTAAAATCTATACCAAAACAACACTGTATTTTTCCAATCCCAGATCATTGGGTTGACGACTTCCGAGATGCTGGCTGCAAAACATTCTTTTGCAGAGGTGATTCAGATTACGTTTATCAAAAAGAAAAAATGCAAACTTTAAAGGGACGAGCATTAAGTAGCAGACGCAATCTTTTGCATCAACTGGAAAGCCATCATCAAATGACCTCAAGAGCCCTCACAGAGAATGATATCCCTGATGCTTTTGAACTGATTGAAGAATGGCAATCACATTCGGAACTATCAAAAGAGAAAACAGACTATTTTCCGTGCCGTGAAGCACTTGAAAACATGAATCGTTTACAGCTATTTGGAAGGATTGCTTATGCTGACGGGCAAGCAGTTGGGTTTTCGCTTGGAGAGCTCTTAACTCCTCAAACAGCCCTTTTTCATTTTATAAAAGGCAGGCGAGATTTCAAAGGAATAATGCCTTTTCTTAATAAGGATTTCGCCCAGCACTTGCCAGATAGCGTACACTGGATAAATGTGGAACAAGATTTAGGTCTACCTGCACTGAGACAAGCCAAAAATGCATACGAGCCCAGCCGTTTATTGACAAAATGGCGCATCTGTAACTTCTGAAGAATACAGGCTTGGGCTATTGGTTTAACTTCATCCAAAAGATAGCTTTAACGAAACTTATAATTCCCTCTGCGTCTCTGCGTTAATCATTATAACGAATTTAACGCAGAGACGCAGAGGCGGGGAGACGCAGAGGGAATTATGAGTCATTCAAAGCGTGATTAACTATAAATACAACAAGCTCGCCCATGTGATTGTGTTTTGTACTAGATTCAAACCTATTAGTGTATTTATCAATGAAGTCTTTCATTATTTATTCTTCGTCAGCCACCTCAGAGAGGGGTCGCTTCGATTCTTTTTTTTCTTCTTTTGAGTCGAGACGCAACTCCTTAATTCCTTCGAGTGCCTCTTCCACTAATATTGCAAAGTCAACATCAGACAATATCTCGTTTTCAGATCGTTTGCGCAAATTTGCAAATACTCTAGCTTGATCCCTCTGGCCTAATTCTTCACATCTTTTGATCAAAGAACCTAACCATTGAGTTCGAGATTCACAATCGTTTAAGTCTGACAACACTTGCTTAGCGTCTTCAACCAATTCATTCGCATTTTCGATGTTTATAATTGGGCTAGACAAAAGGGCAATACGTAAATGGTCATATGCTTTGCGCCTATCCTCTTTGTTGAAACCAGAGTTAATAATAAAATGACTCAAAAAAGAAAATTTGTTTATATTGGGATTAGAGTTATCAATTTTTACACAGAAATCAATAATACTTTTCATCTCATCGACCGATATTGGCATAAAAGGTGCTTGCAATTTCACATTCTCAGTAAACAATCCATAATTGACTAATAAAGCTAAAAATTCTGCATTAAAAATTAAAGGATCAATTGTTCTTACATCGGATATAAAAGTATTCCAAAAATAATAAAAAAATTTTTGAATGTAATCGGCACCCTCATCAGAGAGTTGTAACTTCTTAAATATAAACTGAATAAAAGCACTTTGACGCTCTTCAGTTGTTTTGAATAACCCGATTAAATGAGGAATGGTTTCAAGTGTACTTGTAAAATAAATTAATGGTATGTCTTCAATATTATCTGCATAATAATAATCATCTGTCAGTTTCTCATGAAGACTCACTATCTCGTCTATTGCCATAAAAACTTTTTGTGAATCAATAGCCGAGCAAACTCCATTCGGAAAAAGTTCGATAACTTGCCACCCAAAGGGAGTATAATCTGCCACAAATTTTATTATACCGTTTTGGTCTATTTCATCTGGTACTAAGAGAGCTATGCTATGGCAATATTCTTTAGAACATCCATGATGCATTCTATAATTAATTAGTCCTTTTAAAACTTTACAACAATCTTTTGGGTCTAAATCTGCAACAGAGTTTCGCAAAGCTTCGAGTCCATCAAAATGAGCTCGATAAATCATCTGTCCTATCGTCGAAGAGAAATCGAAAACGTCTGTAACGTCACAAACAGAAGATGCGGAAGTGTAAGGGGTTGAGGATGTAGATGTTGGTGTAGGTGAGGATGTAGGTGTAGATAGTGGTGTAGATCGGAATGTGGGTAGAAATATGAATGGAGGTGGAAGTGTGAATGGAGACGGAGGTGAAGATATGGGGGTGAATGTGAATAGGGGTGTAGAAGTTGGTGTGGGTGTAGATGTAAATGTGAATGAGGACGTTGAAGCGGGAGAGGGATATGGCTTCAACTTTTCTGCCAGTAATTCCCTAGTTCGTGTTAAAGAGCGACGACAAGACATTACGGAGGGTGTCAGAGTAGATGTTGGTGGTAGAATAGAAGAACCAATATTTCCAGTCAGAGTTAAGACTTCCAAAGATGCGGCACAACGATCTACAGTTGAATGTGAATTTATAGATAATCCAAAACTAGGTGTTTTTGGAATTGGTGTATTATGTGTAGCAGAAGCCATAAAAATATTTATTCCTTTTAAAATTAGTAAACTTATATGGTAAAATCGGTCATTGGTTTAGTTTCGTCCAAGGGGATTAAATATAGCTCTAATGACTTATAATTCCCTCTGCGTTAATCTTTATAACGAATTTAACGCAGAGACGCAGAGGGAATTATAAGTCATTAGAGCTATATTTAAT
Organism: Chlamydiota bacterium; assembly: GCA_013288825.1. Lineage (GTDB taxonomy): Bacteria > Chlamydiota > Chlamydiia > Chlamydiales > Parachlamydiaceae > JABDBC01. Next base: position 64,026 of record JABDBC010000001.1, on the reverse strand, counting down.
CCCCTTGGACGAAACTAAACCAATGACCAACACACCTATTATAATAATGCAAGTTGTAGTGCTTTTAAATGGGCCCCCCGACCTCACTTAAAAGAGCCTTAGCCGTCCGTGTGCAACGTCTTTATCGTTCTCTTCGCGCATGGGACAGTTCTGCATAACGCCATCTCTTTAACACAGGCCAGTCTATGAAAACAAAAGACGTTTGATGTGGCCTGTGTTAAAGGCGATGGCGTTATGCGAGAACCGTCCCGGGCGCGCTTTTAGCCCTTGCAACAACTCTTGCACGGTCTTGTCTGCGCGTGGGGCGGTTCTGCACCTACTCCGAATCCCAGGACCTGCGACTATAATTTACGATCATCTGGATTCCTTAGTTGTGCCTGTATACGCAACTTTACAGCCTCATTAAAATCAACATATTCTGTTAAACCCAATAATTCAGCATTCAATTCTTTCCACATTTCTTCATTATCTTCTTTAAGTTCATCTAAGATTCCAAGTTCACGTATGTTTAGCAATAGCGCCATCGCTTTTTCTCTATTTTCCCTTGATTCCATTATAGAATAATAAAGATATGTAAGCCCTTTAGGACCTTCTACGTTACCATGCATTAAAGTCCCAAGGAAATTAAATAAATGTCGAAGATTATGGCATTTCTCCACCCCTTTTGGGTCAATATACAACCAAATGAACTCCTTCACCTTTACTAATGATAGTGTTTTTTTTGGCGATACCATCAACTCGGGAATATCGTTCTCAAACAATCCATGATGCACCATCTTAACTAGGAAGTTTCCTGAAAATATTGAGGGCTCCATTTCCATGATCGCTTTAAACATTGGCTTAAAATCATTGTGACGACAATTAGGACCAAAGTCGTACACATAACATTGAAAAAAGAGGTCCATAAAGACTCTTAGACTTTTAGAACTCTCCCATTGGCAAAGACGCTCCTTTGTTTCTTCATACGCTGAGATCATATTAACAATTAATCGATACCTTTTTTCACTAGTGTCAAGAGTAACTAAAGATGAATGTGGAATAAGATTGAGAAATAAGTCAATCGCTGATTCAGGGTTTAATACACTCGTTGCTTCTTTTGATTCACTTTGATTTAATAGTGCCATCTGCTCATTGAAGGTTCTTAAAGTCGTAGCATTACTTAGAATCTTTTCAAAATCCGCATACTCTTTTGAGCCCCAAATTACAACTCTTCCTTGTAACGTCCCTAATTCTTGACCAAATCTAATTAGTTCCGAATAAGAAGAAGAATACTTACTTATCAATTCATGGGTGCGTGAAATAACGTCAGCGACCTGTATTCTGAAATCGAGTGTATGATCTCTGGACATTTTTGTAAGTTTTTGTAGCTCAGGAAGAAGTTGCTTTTTAAAAACGCTATCTATACTTGGAACGATTGGCGCAGACACAATAGCTGCACTTGAAACGGCTAAAGCCATAAAGTTATATCCTTTTAAAAATTTTATTTTAAATAGCACCCATTATAATAATGCAAGTTGCTAGTCATGCAGTGCTTTTAAATGGGGCCCCGGACCACACTTAAAAGAGCCTTAGCCATGTGCAACATCTTTATCGTTCTCTTCGCGCATGGGACGGTTCTCGCATAACGCCATCTCTTTAACACGGGCCAGTCTATGAAAACAAAAGACGTTTGATGTGGCCTGTGTTAAAGGCGATGGCGTTATGCGAGAACCGTCCCCGGCGCACTTTTAGCCCTTGCAACAACTCTTGCACGGTCTTGTCTGCGCGTTGGACGGTTCTCGCCTGACAGCATACGTCTTAACTGAATTGGGGTCTGGCTTGGGGCGTCACATTTGACGTCAGGCAACCCTCATTTTCTCCGAGATAAATCGTGTTAATTTTAAACTTAATTCTTCCTTTGAAAGAACGTTATGCTGTCAGGCAGAACTGTCCCTACGCGCGCTTTTACCTACACATTTCGCGCATGGGACCCAGCGCTATTGGATTTGGGGCAGTAATTTCAGGCGGTCTGAGTTTATCAATTGCTTCTTTCGTAGAGGCTTTCAATTCATCAAAACCCGGTATCTTGAAAAGCTGACTGTAAGCATCTAAAGCCTCATTATGTTCTCCAAGCTCCGCAAATCTAATCGCAAATAGACCATAGCATTCGGCTAACTCGCATTTACAAGGCAAGCAATCATCCTCTCCATCTTTATTATTATTACCCACAAGTGCAACTTCTTCCAGCGCTCGGCAGAACTCACGAGCTAGGTTTTTAGCTCTAACAACATTTTTAACCGGTTTTAAAATGTTATTCACAAGCACAGCCAATGCCTTATTTTTATCTTTATCATCTAGCTCTGAACTATAAATAAAGGATATTAAGTAAAAAACATCGTTATATACTTCTTCATCTTGATCATGCGAGTTAATATATGATGATATACATTCCTGCATTTGATCGAAAGTGATGGTAGGGAGATGCGGAAATAAATTTGTGTCGTAAAACACTCCATAGTTGATGAGAGCATCTAATGAATGACCAGAAAAAATTAAAGGATCGATTTTACCAATCTGTTCTATGAAGTTTAAGAAGTACGGATGAAAATATTTCTCGCTATTGAACGTATAATTGAACGTATAATATTTTAATCCTTCATAAGTAAACATGATGGTCATATATGTTAAAACAGCCTCTCCCCGTTCTTCAGTAGTCCTCAAACGACTTATCAGCGAAGGAATTATTAGTAGCGGCTTCAAAATTTTATCACTATGAGTCATTAGACTTTGGGCATAAAACTTTTCTAAAGCCTTATGATTATTAACAGCCGATAATATTGTACTCTCCACTTCTTTCTCTGGTAAAGGAAGCTTTGTTTGCAACTGAGCCCGCGTTCTGTTTATACGTTCCATTACAGCCATTGTGGATGTGGATGATGAAAACGATTTTTGTGAAAAAATGCTATCATCTGACGCTCGCACTTCAAATGGATTATGAGTGACTGATGAATGCAAATATGAGGGAACAGCAGCAACAGGAGGTGAGTCAATTGGAGCTGTGCTTGAAAAAAGAATGCTCGATCCAGGTATTGGTATTTTATCAAGTGTTGGTGTATCATTTAGATCCTCCAAACATTCAGTACACCTGACTAAATCAGTGCTGGCATTTATAGTTAGCCTGAATGTTGCCCACTCTTCGGGGTTTAAAATCTGAGCTCTAGTTCTTAGATTTTTCAGTTCTATATTCAAGGTAAACAATTTAGAATAAACATTTCCTTTGATTGTCTGATCTAGTTCCTTTGTAATACGATCAATTTGAGTAATATCAACTCTATCGCATTCAACTAATTTAATCAATTTAGGCAACACGTGAGTGTCGAAAAAATTATTGTCAATAGATGTACTCGGAAAACTTGGAATATCTGATGTACTTCGTCCTGGTCCAGTTATGGCTGTCATATTATTTCTCCTTTTTCTCTATCATTCTTCATCATCGCCCTCACCTTCTATGTCAGATACACTACTTTGTTCTAGTTTAGACTCTGTTTCATCTTCTAGTTTAGAGTCTCCTTCTTCTTCTGCTTTATACTCTCTTTCCTGGTCTGCATCATAGGCAGCTTTCAATTCCTTAATTATTTGGCTAGCATAAAGGTGTTTTACACATACTCCCTCGCCATTTTCAAATTCGCTCTCTAATTTGAAAAGCTCTTCCAATACATTTTGAGCTTGATGAAATTTTCCAAGTTCAGCAAACCTGATTGCCAACTTACACTTGACATCTATTTGCATCTCTACAGAAAGACTGTTCAGACCATCTTCATCATGTTCATCATGTTCATCCAAAACGTCAGACAATTGATCAGCCAAATCCAAGGCCTTATCTTTAACTCTGATCGGGCTAGAGAAAATGTAGCTCCATACGACATTCAATGCTCTATCTTGATCTTCACGGTTTAAATTCGTATTTTCAATAAAACCCACTAAGAATCGAATGTTGTTCTGTATAGTCATCTTTTCTTCGAATGGACGGATGTATAACAAAATGACCTCTTCCAGTATAGAAAATGTAATAATATTGCAGCGGCGATTGCCATGGCCACGCATAACCAGCAACTTAGTTATGTCAGTTGTATAAAAAAGCCCGTAGTTTATTAAACGAACTAATGACTGACCTGTAAAAATTAATGGATCTATTCTGATCATACTTTTAATAAAATCAACAAAACAGGGTTGGAATTCAGGGTATCGATATGCGACACCTTCTTCTAAGTTCATAGTATCAAACATATTCCATACATACTCATAAAAAGCATCTGCGCGTCTTTGAGGTGTGTCTAATAAATTGATTAAATAGGGTATGATTTCGAGAGGGCTTAAAATTGTATCTTTATTATCATGGGCATATTTGCCATAATATTCCAAAAGTGTATAATAATTACAAATAGCATATTTAATTACCTTATTAATTAAATTAACTTGCTCATCAGTTCTACTCCCAAGCAAAGGAATTCCGTGATGAAACTCTCGAAAAGGAACATATGATTCAAGCCGCTTACTCATTTCACTATTGAGCGGTGCAGGCAACAACAAAGCCACAGACATACAATTTTCCCACGAACAACCGAAACTCATCCTTCTTTCGACAATTAGTTGTAATTCTACACCATAGTCCACCCTACAACCGTTCAACTTTGTAATTGCTTTCGTGAGTGCATCCATCCCTTTTCTATATGCCTCTTCAATGAAGGCAGTCACGAACGCTCTCTCTTCTGGGCTAAAGGAAAGTGGAGCCGTGAAAGACCAGTTTGTAAGTGTAGAAGATGATGATGATGACGAAGAAGATGATGATGATGATGATGACGAAGATGATGGTGGTGGTGGTGGTGATGGTTGTAATGATCGAAGTATTGGTGAAGAGGACTCTCGGTGTTCAGGTGGTAGATTATCAGGATCCTTAAAGGGTAAAAGATTAGCATCCCTCGGAGGTAAGAAAATAGTGGGGGCTGTAATTGCTATTTTATTCAACGAAATCAACATTTCGATACAATCCTTAATTGTCCCAGCTCGATGAAGAGATGCTCCAAATCCTGTCCATTGATCTGTTGTTAAATATTTTCCCCTTTCCTTCAGAACCTTAAATTGTTCACCAAGTGCGGCTAAGTCTTTGTTTGAAGAAAGGGCATGTGTTCTTTTGGGATCTTCACTGAATGATCTCCCCGCGATTTTAGCAATCATCGCATCTATTGCTTTGACATCGAAGTTGTCACAAATAAAAATTTCTTCCAATTTATAATAAATATTTGTTAAAAAAAATTTTTCATCTGCAGAAGGAGCACTTGAACTAGAAGCACCCATATCCAATCTAGATAAACTTGCAGCCATAACTATATCTCCTTTAGTGGTAATTACAGAAGTGCCCTGTGTTAGGGCCCGAAGGGAAGGGACTTCTGCAACTTCTTTAAATTCAATTGCTATTATTTTAAGCTCTACTACTCTTATAAGGTAACGCCCCTGTCGAGACAATTGTAGAAATGCCCATTTTCAGGCAGCAATTGTGGGCGAAGAGTCGCCCACAAATGCTGGTTTTCAGGCCAACGACCTCTATTTAGTGGCAGCTAAAATCGCTTGCTCCGTTTTCTCTGCCTCAGCGCACCTGAACAACCAATCGTCTATTTTGCCCAGCTTTTCTTTGCACTCCTTAGCTTTATCATCATGTCCAAGGTGAGCAAATTTTTCCGCCATCCTATCCTTCCAACCCCGCTCCACTCCGACGTAATCCTCATCAAAATTAACTTCGTGTGCGGAACAAAGTAATTTAAAAACCCTGTCATTATCTGAGTTTGATAGAATGGAATCCATCATAAATTTCAAAGCTTCGGTACTAAATACACACGTTGATATACTACCATACGCCATAATGAAATTTGCCAAGAAAAACATATTATCAAATGAGCTAAGGTACATTGTAATTAAGTTTTTCATATCATCAAGTCTTAATGGAGACATAGAATGAGATAGATCTACAGAATCCATATAATGAAGTAATCCATAATCTATTAGTTCACACAAGAATTTACCAGTGAAAATTGATGGATCTTTCTGAATTAAGACTTTTAAAAAAATATGAAAACAAGAAGGGATGTCAGATTCATCTTCATCCATAAAGCTAATTTCTTCTTTAGTAAACAGACTACTAATGCATCTAAACAAAAATTTCTGCCTTTTTTCAGACGAGCCAAGACTAATAAGTAGGTCACTGATAGTATTCAAGTGAGAAGCAAATGTGACAATATTAAAACTGCCCACTTCTGATTGAGCTTCATACTTTGCCTTGGCTTGACTGCACATGTCGAGGGCTATTTCGAACTTCTTTAAAAAATTCTCATCTTTTTTTGCCGCCAGTATTGCCATAACACTTGATAAATGATTATAGGCAGACATTGTAGAGGAAGAGGATGCAAGCGATGGACGAATTGCATTTTTTATCTGTGGTTCTATCCCAGCTAATGCCTTTAAACTTGCCGTACAACTCGCCAGAGTGATAGTTCTATTAGCAATTGATTCAATAGTTGATTGTCGAAATACTCTCCAGCGATCTGGCGGTAATATTTTTGCTCTACTACGGAGTTCATTTAATTCAACTAAAAGCGATCGTAATTCAGAACAATCAGATGTGGTATTAAGAGTATCATTAACTAAAACTAATATTCTCTCTATTTGTGAGATCTTGCCCCCTTCTTTTCCAACAAGCTCCTCCAACACAGGTTGGACGGTGTTTTGAAAAAAGAGTTCTGGGCTAAGTGGGCCTCCAGGTATTACAGCTGCCATAATATTTATTTCTCCTTTAGTGGTAATTGCAGAAGTGCCCATTTTCAGGCCAACGGCCTCTATTTGGGGCCAGCTAAAATCGCTTGCTGCGCTTTCTCTCTCTGATCGCAATCAAGCAACCAAGCGTCTATTTTGTGCAGCCTTTCTTGGCACTCCTTAGCTTTATCATCATGTCCAAGTTGAGCAAATTTTTTCGCCATCCTATTTATCCAATCACGCTCCACTCTTTCGATGTACTCCCCATCAAAATTAACTTCGAATGCGGAACAAAGTAATTTAAAAACCCTGTCATTATCTGAGTTTGAAAGAATGGAATCCATCATAAATTTCAAAGCTTCGATACTAATTACACATTCATATGCCATCATGAAATGTGCCAAGAAATACATATTATCAAATGAGCTAAGGTACATTGTAATTAAGTCTTTCACTTCATCCAGACTTAATTGAGGCAAAGAATAATAAACTGGGACCTCAGAATTCATATAATTAAGTAACCCATAATCTATTAGTTCACACAATAATTTACCAGAGAAAATTGATGGATCTTTCTCAATAAAGACTGTTAAAAAAATATTAAAATAAGAAGAAATGTCAGATGCATCTTGAGCAGACACAAATTCTCCTTTAGTCAACAGACTATCAATGCATTTAAACAAAACTTTCTGCCTTTTTTCAGACGAGCCAAGACTAATAATTAAGTCACGTATAGTATTCAAGTAAGAAGCAAATGCTATAATATTAGAACAGCCCACTTCTGATTGAGCTGCATACTTTGCCTTGGCTTCCTTGCATTTGGCGAGAGCTATGTCGATCTCCTTTAAAATATTCTCATCTTTCTTTGCCGCCAGTGTGGCCATAACACTTGATAAATGATTATAGGCAGACATTGTAGAGGAAGAGGATGCAAGCGGTGAAGGGATTGCACCTTTTATCTGTGGACGCAAAGATGGAGCTTTTGCTAAGACAATTGATGGTTCTATCTCAGTTAATACTTCTAAACTTTCCGTACAACTCGCCAGAGTGATAGATTTATCAGCAATTGATTGAATAGTTGATAGTCGAAATACTCTCCAGCGCTCTGGCGGTAATATTTTTGCCACATCAAGGAGTTTATTTATTCCAGTAAAAATCGATGTTAATTCAGGTTTTGTATTAAAATCACGACTAACTGCACTTAATAAATTATTTATTCTCTCTATTTGTGAGATCTTGCCCCCTTCTTCTCCAACAAGCTCCTCCAACAGAGGTAGGACGGTATATCGAAAATAAATTGCTGAGCTAAATGAGTCTGGGTCTCTAGGTATTACAGCTGCCATAATATTTATCATCCTATTTTTATTGTTTTGGAATATTAGCTGGCTCCAACACGATTGCAATCTTCGCTGAAGCAATCTTATCAAGTTCTTTGATCTGTGCTTCGGTATCTGCAATCAATTTAGTTGATTCCGCACCTAAAATTGTCCCGGCAAATGGCACATCAGTTGCCGATCTAAGATGCTCATACGCAGACTTAAAGTTGCCGAGCTTTGCACGCATTAACCCTCCAGAACAATATGCTCTACAGCAGATCTCGTTAACTTGTTGCCTAGCAGCTTTAAGCAATTCACCTAATTCTATTTTCAATAACCCTTCCGCTTCGACCCAACTCTCATAGCCCTCTATATATCCTTCTGCCTTTCTGTGCTCTTTAAGGTTGGCAAACATAACCGCAAATCCACAAAACCACTTGCACCTCATCTTTTCTGAGAAACCATGACGAGGATTATCCATACATTCCAAAATGAGATCCGCTTGTTCTGAAAACCTTGCCATTCTTTTTAGACTCATTTCATCAGAAAATAGGCACCCATGGAGCGTATCCAATGCACTGTTCCGAGTTTCTTCATCAAGAATTTGTTCAATATTAACTACACATTCGTAAACATCAAAAACATTATCAGCATCATTCATGCAAGACATAATTGCTTTATTGATTTGTCCAGAGCTCATACTATTGATCGAGGATCCGGATAGTTTTGACGAAGAACTGAAGGGTGGAACCGGCACGGCTGATTCCTTGACGCTAAGAAATAGTTCTAATTGCTCAGTTAGCGACTGTAACGATGCCCCCTCCTCATTAACGATTTTTCCAAATTCCTCCCACCTAGACATACTCCAATCATTGACATCCTTGCTTAACGCCCCTAATGCAATTCTCAAGCGATGGAGCTCATCACTAATAGTTTCAGGACATAGAGAGGATCTGCCAAGATAAATCTGGTTAGCTACGGCAATCATCATCTCATAAACTTGCGTCCGTCTAGCTGCAGCGATCATCTGCAAATTTAATCGAAGCGTTTCTCTCACAAAAAAGGTAGCCAGAGTATTGATTTGTTCTCGAGTGCGTCCCAACAAGGCTATTGAATTCGCACTATGTGTTAGTTTCAAATCATTAGCACGCCGAGATAATCTCTCTTCGGCTGCCCCAAAATGTCCACTTTTTGCATGATTAAGCGCTACTACACAAGTCGATTCCCAGTCCATTTCTTCACTCTGCTCTTCAGTACAAGAAGATATAGTCAGGGCTGATGCAACAAATCCTGCTAGAGATGGCGGAGGGGTTGAACTCACTGGGCTTACAGGTGCTATACTTGCGGGTACAATAGGGGCTACAGGCATTGCTCCTGGAGTTACTGGGGTTTCTATGAGCATAGGATTCAATCGTTCTAATTTCTTGATTAAATTATTTAAATCATTTCTTTCATTAATGATTTTTCCAAACTCTTCCCATTGTTCTAAATTCCATGTTAACCTTCCTCGAAATGCAACTAATTCCTTTTGTAATTGTTGCAGTTCAGCATTTGTTCGAAACAATTCTTTTTCTTTTACAATTTGAGATATGACACTGTCTATTTTTCCAACAGCTTCTGCTGATCCCTCTGCAACGATGCGTCGTAAATGGGGTTCAATTGTTCCTAAGAAAAAGGCTTCCACAGATCCAGCTTCAGACTTCCCATCTGATTCAGTAGCAAGCCTCATTTTTGCAATTTGACTTAGAGTATCCTCTACCAATTTTCTTGCAGGTTCCCCTACAAACTCCCCAGCTGGAATAGTTAAGTTACTTATTACACTAAATTCACCAGACTTTGCTTCTCTAACGGCTGATGCGCATACATCCGTCCAAAAAATTAACTCATTCCCCACCCTTGTTTCAGCCAACATGCGTTTTGATGTCTCACCTATCGGTGTCGCCACATGCTCTTTTATGTCTGCTTCACCTCGCGTACTCGCTTGCTCTGTATCAAAGCTCGCTAAAATGCCTTCTGCATCTCTATAACTTTCTTTAACAAGCATTCGTGAAAATCCACAGTACCATTTACACAACTTTTCTTCTTTTAGTAGAATTACCCTTTCCAAATATTCAAGAATCTTAGATACTTCATCAAAAAACCATTCAGTATTTATTGGGTATTCAATGCCTGAGGAGAATAAACAACGATACAAACCATCGAATGCTCTTTCTTTTAGTTCCACATCTTTTATTTTCCCAAGACTTGTCACCAATTCAGAAAGATGCTTACGAGAAGCTTTTTCATGATTAACGAAAATCTCTAATGCAATCAGAGCTTCTACATTTTCAGAAGACGCTTTCCCACTGCATATAAATGATAATAAAGAGAAAATATGAATCCTATGACCTTTTAAAATCTCTGAAGATTTACCAGAAAAAACCATCGGATGTTCTTCATAGACTTTCCTAATCATATTCATCAAAATCACCTTTCTTTTCTCGCCCCTATGCTCATAAGCAATAACTTTAGCTTGTGTAGAAAAAAGGATAGAGAGCATATAGAAAAATGCTTGTTGGCGGTCTGCAGAATTTAAATAACACAATGCTGTTGGAATTTCCATTATCACATTATTTGCAAGTAGATCATTGTGTATATCACGCATACACTTTTGCCGATCTAGTTCGTTGTACTTATTTTTAAAGTCTCTTTTGAATTGCTCAAGAGTAACTGGAGAAGTTGAAGATGACAACGGACGTGGCGATGAAGTTGATGATGTTGATGGCATTTTTCCCAGTTCGTCCTTGGCAATTGCAGAAACTGCCTTGACGATCGCTTCTTTAGCACCTTCGACTTTTTGCAAAGAAGGTGTAACTGTCAACACAACCGATCCCGATGTAAATGTACTTGATACTGAATGTAAAGGCGTAGCCATATTTGTGTGCTCCTATTAAAAATAATTAAAACTTATAGCCCCGTGATTCGGGGTAGGTACATCCTTCTCCTGTCGCCGCATTCGCATAGCCATCAAGCTAAGAAGGCAAGATCTGAACATTTTACCACTGAGATCACAGAGAAAACAGAGAGATTGGGGAGTAGGGTAGAGATTATTAATCGCAATTTTTTGCTATAGGGTTAACTTTGTCCAAAACGTAGCTTTAGTGACTTATAATTCCCTCTGCGTCTCCCCGCCTCTGCGTCCCTGCGTTAATCATTACAACAATTTTAACGCAGAGACGCAGAGGCGGGGAGACGCAGAGGGAATTATAAGTCGTAAAGCTATATTTGGACAAAATTAAAACAATAGCCCGATTTTTCTTACCTTTCTCTCCTATCTCTCTGCTTTCTCTGTTTCTGTGAACTCTGTGGTAAAATCTTCAGATCTTGAGCCTTAGCTTGATGGCTATGCGAATGCGGCGACAAGAGCAGGGACCGATGTTACCTACTCCGAATCACAGAATAGCCTCTTATCATTGATTTGCTTCCTAATATTTGCTATGAATGTTGCTGCGTTTGCTTCAAACACTACAGAATTTGCTCCTGGTAACGGCATCTCATCCAAAAGGCGATCTAAGAGACCATTAGCTGCGGTAAAATTTCCAGATTCTGCTAAAGCCATCACTATTACACTAAATATTCTACAGTGCACCTCCTGAACATCTGCTCTAGTAGAGGTTATCAAAGCCATAGACTCTTTACTCAATTCTTCCGATTTTTCAAATGCCATTGCTAAATATTTATATGAGCATCTAAAGTCTCCAAAATCCCCGTACATCTTCGCAACCGCGCACCACAATTTACAAGCTTCATCCACCGAAAGATAATGATCTTCTAAATAATGCAAAATGCCATCATACTCTGCTTCACGAGCAAAACTCTTGGTTCTTTTTGGGTCATTTATTGTAGAAAGCAATTGTTGATGCAAACTGCGAAAGGCTCTTTTTTGCGTTTCAACATTTTTTATATTTTCAATAAACATCGCTAACTCATAAAAATTGTTATGAGTCTTATCGTCCTCTATGGAATTAATATAAATAGCAATTAACTCATCCATTTCATCAGAAGTCGGTTCTGTTATAAGCAATTGTAAATCAGGATTAGAAAAAAATTGATAATTTATTAATGCGACTAAAGATTTACCAGTAAAAATTGCCGGATCAATCTTATTTACTTCTTCAACAAGTGTTTTAATATTAGAGATAAAAAATCTTCTACCACGCTGAGCATCATTAGAGTCAACATAGTCTTTAAAATCATCTTTATCTCTAAATAATTTGTTTAGAAAATAAAAAAATGCTTTTTGACGTTCCTCACTTGTTTCTAATGACTTTAAATTGGCGGGAATAGATTGTAAGAATGATGTAATTCTTCTGAAATAAACTACATCAATAGTAAACTTGCTCCTATCCATGGGTGCAATTTGTCCGTCAAATTCTGCCTTTACCTCATCATAGGTCCGATAAATGGATGAAGATGGCTCTGTGGAGGCTGGGATTGAAGCAGAAGACACCGGCAATGAAGAGGGCGATGTCGTCGAATCAGGCGTGCTGATTGGTGTAACAGATGTTTCAGGAGCTGTTGCAGGGGCGGTTAACGTACAGGGATTCAATCGTTCTAATTTCTCGATTAGACTGATTGAATTGTTATCTTCCTCTTTGACAAATTCTGCAAATTTTTCCCATTGTTCTATATTCCACTTTAATCTTCCTCTAAATTCATCTAAACCATAATGCAATTGTTGCAGTTCAATATTTGAAGGATAGATTGTCATTTCTTTTACAATCAGAGATATAAGATCATTTATCTTATCAACGGCTCCTGATAATCCTTGTTCAACGATGCTTCGCAAAGAAGGTTGAATAGTTTTCGAAAAGAAGCTCTCGATATTGGGTATCAACGCAGTAGACGGTGTATGTAAAGAAGAAGGCTCAAACATAATATTTCCATTCCTTTAAAATAAACAGTATTTTTTATCTTGGCTATTGGTTTAACTTTCAATCATGTTGTTAGATATTTTCAGCAACATGATAGACTAATGAATGATAAAAGGAAATACGCTTTAATTTTTTAATTTTTTTAAAGCTTTCATAAAATCATTTCTGAACTGTTATGTTATTTTAAGCTAGCAGGTATTGTTGTTGAAATATTAGCCGGTTCCAATACGATTGCAATCTTCGCTGAAGCAATCTCATCAAGTTTTTTGACCTGTGCTTCGGTAACTGTAATCAATTTAGTTGATTCCGCACCTAAAATTGTCTCAGCAAAAGGTACATTAGTTACCCATTCGAGTAGCTGGTACGCAAACTCAAAGTCGCCAAGCTTTGCATGCATTAGCGCTCGAGAACAACATGCTCTACTGCAGATCTCTTTAACTTGTTGCTTAGCAACTTTAAGCAATTCACGTAATTCTATGTTCATTAACCAATTCTTTTCGGCAAAAAACTCATATTCATTTATAATTGTTTCTGCCTTCCTGTACTCATTAACCTTGGCAAACATAACCGTAAATCCACAATACCACTTGCACCTTGTCTCCTCTGAAAAACCAGGACTATCCACATAATCCAAAATGCGATCCGCTTGTTCTGAGAACTTTTCAATTCTTTTTTGACTCATTTTATCAGAAAATAGGCACCCATAGAGCGTATCCAATGCACTGATCCGAGTTTCTTTATCAAGAATTTGTCTAGTATTAACAGCACATTCGTAAGCATCAAAATCACAATCAACATCATTCATGCAAGAAATAATTGTTTTATTGATTTGTTCAGAGCTGAGACTATTGATCGAAGACCCAGATAGTTTTGACGAAGAACTCAAGGGTGGAACTGGAACTTCTGATTCCTTGAAGCTAAGAAGTAGTTCTAATTGCTCAGTTAGCGACTGTAACGATGCCCCCCTTTCATTAACAATTTTCCCAAATTCCTCCCACCTAGACAAACTCCAATCATCGACACCCTTCCTTAACGCCTCTAATGCACTTTTTAAGTGATCGAGCTCGTCACTGATAGTTTCTGGATATTGAGGGCATCTGGCCAAATCAATCTGATCACGTACAGTATCCATCATGTCAGAAACTTGCGTCCGTTCAGCTTCGGCGATCAACTGCAAATTTAATGGAAGAGTTTCTCTCACAAAAAAAGTGGCCAAGCGATTGATTTGTTCTCGAGTGCGTGCCAACAAGGCTATTGAATTCGCACTGTGTGTTGGTTTCCAACCCTCACCACGCCGAGATAATTCCCGTTCGGCCTCCCTAATATTTCCACTTTTTGCATAATTAATCGCTGCTACACAAATCAATTCCCAGTCCTTTTCTGGACGACTCATAAGAGATTGGAAATCAGGGTTAGAAAAAAATTGATAATTTATTAACACGACTAAAGACTTACCAGTAAAAATTGCCGGATCAATCTCATTTACTTCTTTAACTAGTGTTTTAATATCATCGATAAAAATTTTTCTGCCAGATCTATCAATAAAATCAACATAGCTATTAAAATCATCTTTATCTGTAAATAATTTAGTGAGAAAATGAAAAAAAGCTTTTTGACGTTCTTCACTTGTTTCTAGTAATTTTAAATTAGTAGGGATTAATTTTATAAATGGCGTAATTTTCATGAAATAACCTACATCAATAAGATCCCTCCTATTCACTCTTGAAATTTCTCTGTCAAATTCTGCCATCACCTCATCATAGGTCCGATAAGTGGATGAAGATGGCTTTGTGGGGGCTGGGGCTGAAGCAGGAGATACTGGCAATGAAGAGGGCGATGTCGTCGAATCAGACGATCGGATGGGTGTAACAGATGTTTCAGGGGCTGTTGCAGGGGGCTCTGTCGCAGCAGCGGTTAACGTACAGGGATTCAATCGTTCTAATTTCTTGATTAAACTGATTAAATTATTATCTTCCTCATTAACAAATGTACTAAATTCTTCCCATTGTTCTATGTTCCACGTTAATCTTTCTTTAAATTTAAATAAACCGTTATATAATTGTTGTAGTTCGATATTTGATGGATAGAGTGTCTTTCCATTTACAATTAGAGATATAGCACCATCTATCTTATCAACGGCTCCTGATATCCCTTGTTCAGCGATGCTTCGCAAAGAAGGTTGAATAGTTTCCGAAAAGAAGCTCTCGATAGACAGTTGGGTAGATAAAGATGAAGGCTCAGCCATAGTATTTCCATTCCCTTAAAATGTGATTAGATATTTTCATGAGAATGATAGATTAACGGATAATAAAAAGAAACACACTTTATTTTTTGAACATACAATGGACGATAATGAGATAATTGCAGAAGTGCCCGTCTTCAGGCCAACGGCCTGACGTATAAAAGCCTAGGGCACAGCCCTAGGTATGGTGTAGAGTCTTTTTCAGGCTGAAAGCCTGACGTATAGCTATACGTCAGGCTTTCAGCCTGAAAAACACACTTACACCATACCTAGGGCGGTGCCCTAGGCTTTTATACGTCAGGCCGTTGGCCTGAAGACCAATTGGACGAAATTAAACCAATAGCCTCCTTAATCACACTATTTCGTGCTTATCGATTTTTTCGCGGCTTCTTCTCTGCACGCTGCGATTTGTGATCTAGTATGAGCGATCATTTTTCTAATCCCTTCGACTTCTGCATCCTCATGGAAGATATTATATATACTTCCCGACTTTTCCCTATTGGTAAGCAGATTTTCTGCTGAGACAAAGTCTCCACGCGCTGCAACTCTAAGAGCCTCTTCACATTGTGTACGACAGTACAATTCCTGTAATTGCAAGATGGTACGATCTATCACCACCTTTATCTTTGGATCTAGCCTTTCAAATCCCTCTACACAAAATTCCCTTATATATTCATAGGAAGTATCAAAATCCTTGAGTTGCGCAGCAAACATAATAGCAAATCCACAATTCCATTCACACAAAACTTCATCAGGAAGATGTTCATTTAGCACTTCCAGCAATCCAGAAGCATCTTTCGCAAATTCTTCTGCACTCTTTTGATTATTAACATAAGTGGAAAAGAAATGCTTGCGTAAGCAGTCAAATGCCTTTGCACGTTGCCCATCATCATTTATTCGTCCAAAAAAATTCACTAATGGAAGAATATTATTATCTCCCTCATCAACTTTAAAATATTGAGTGATTAGCTCATCTAATTCGCCGGGTGCTATTTCTTTTATGAGATTTCGAAAATATGGAAAATAAAAAAAACCATAATTTATTAATCTAGCTAATGATTTTCCAGTTACGATTGTAGGCTCGATTTTAAGCACTTGAGTAATCACATATGCCAAGACTGTCTTGTTCCCTTTTTTAGATAAATGCTCGCGTAAATCTGCGGAGGTTGTAAAGACTGCGGAAAGAAGTTGAAAAAATGCCTTGTGCCGAGTTTCAGAATTTTCAATTTTGTAAATTACAAAAGGAATTGTTTCAAGGAGTCTTTTGACTTTTACACCAGCTGTAGCAGCAAATTCTTTGTCAACACGCATAGCCGTCTGCATATACTCGACGATCTCTTTTATATCCCCTTTACTTATCGATTCCGAATTTTTTAGCACTACTAAATTCATTATGCAACTGTCCAAGGTAGTATAGGGAGTTAGGGTCAACCCAAAATTCTTCCAATCAATTCTGTCTAAGGCCCTGACCCTTCCTTTGAGATTGACCAATACAGAGCGCAAATGAACGAGATCGTGATAATCGTGGCCTTCCCTTGATATAGCTTTAGAAAGACTCACAATAATAGGACTTAACTGTGAAGGTGCAACCTTTCCCTTTTCAGCAAACTCTTTTAGAGTGCAAAAAAAATCCTGTGAAGTAAACTCCTTTTCAGGCTTCTTCACTGGAATCCATCCTTGTCTATAAGGAATCCATCCGCTAGGCACCATAATAATTATTCTCCATCTTTAAACATCAATATATTACTTTTAATATCCATTATATATTAACATAAAATATAATGGAATAAAATATATTTTTTATAATATTTTTAATAAAAATTAAGTAATTCTGACGTAAAAGACACCTAATTATAGAGATAATGGATCGTCAAAAAATAACTTATAACCAATTTCACAGAAGAAAATGAGTCTTAGCTCTCGTAAACAAATATTTAGAAAATGATCTGTCGTCAAATATTAGACAATTGCTTGACGGGGTTTGAGAAGGGCTCAATTGGAAGGAGTATCAGCTGAAAGGCTTTAATCAAGTAAAACGCTAAAAATGTTGGCAGCAAAAAGATATCACATTTAAACACGCAAGAAAGCAGTCTATTTTATAAGATTATCTTGTCCATTTAAAGCCTACGGCCGATTCAGGCAAGTTTAACGCCTTAGCGATTTTGTAGAGAGTTGTGCGCCGGGGCATTGAGCCCGATGTAAAAAACCTGCTGAGAGAAGATTGTGGAATACCTGTCCTTCTAGCAAGTTCGCTGATGCCACCGTGTCGATCGACTTCTTCTCGCAACTGCTTTTTGAACTCTAAGACATCACGTTTGATCTCATTCAGGTCGTCGAAACGCAGATAGGGCCTTTCTACAGGTTTTGAAGGCAGTTCTACAATATCTTCAAGACATTCCTGCAAATCCACAATTATTTTCTCACGTTCTTTAGGATTTGTTTCATCAAACCACAATTCCATTAAATCTCTAATGCCTTCATATCGCTGGCAATTTTCCATTAACGCACAGAAAAATGTACTCTGCAGACCCACACGACGCATTTCATTGAGGATATCTAAAACATGCAAATCCTTATCATGATTACCATCGTGAATATGAATATAACTCATAATAATCTCCCTCGAAAGATAAATCTTCCCTCATTTATTAGTTGAATTTTTATCTTCAGTTTGGCCATTTCGCGGTAGTCTGTATTTTCATTATCTTTAACATAAGCATTGCATAAATAAGCCGTTTCATTCGCAAAGGCGACCAATAATCGAAGCTGTATTCCACCCGATCCAATGTTGTGCCACTTCATCTTAAATCCTTGCCGAATAATTTTGCCGCTTTTGTCCTTACACGGACCCCAGAATTTATTATTTCCAAATTTTGGATGTGTTGGGTACTCATACAATAATTCGGCATCAGGACGCAACACCTCCCTGTATTCTTTAATGGTAAAGGCACTATTTAATTCTAGATAAGACTGTAGAGCCCAGTCAGTAATCACCACTTCCATTTAACCTATCCTTACATAACATATGATAACATATCATAGCATTTCATAACAATATTTCCAATATTTTTTGTGAAGCTCTTCCTTATTTTGTCATATATATAGCATTTTTGCACATATAGCTAATTATATAACTAAAAGTTTGTTTATAAAGTATTACTTATGATACAATGAAAGATTAACAACAGGAAAAACGTGGCAGTAAGCGAAACTAACTTAAATAATGATCCTTTACCACCCCATTTGATGCATCTTTTGGATACCTATGTGAGTGGCTCCACTGAGGAAACACTCCCTTCTGGAAAAACCGTTGAAGCGATCGATGGAATATCATTTTTATCCGATAAACTGGAGCCGGTTGTCCTGACTATCGCTCAGGAAATCGGTCGAGTCTGCTTATTTACTCTCACTCTTGGAATTTGGCGTTACTGCCAGAATAAAAAATATGAAGCGGCGCTACTATCCGGGGATTTAGCTGCTGCTCGCTCAGCTATCATATGGGGTTCTACACATACACTTGGACATCAAACTATTTTGGAACTACTGCAAAATCCGGATCGAACTGCTTCATTGGAATTTTTGTGCGCAGAAGAAATCGCCTCAGAAGATGGCAACAGCAGAGATACCGGCTGTTTAGGTTATCTGACGCGATTGAGAATTATCGGAGCTAATCCCGATCAATTAAAAAACCACCGCAGGCTATTGGACATTTTTTTGAAATACCATGGTCAATTACATCAACGTACTCCATACGCAAATCAAACGTATGCATTATTAGAACATCATTTTAATCTTTTAATTGAGCACAAACATTACAAAATAGCTAGATTATTTTTTAAGCATGAAGTTCTCGATCCTAAAGAACAATTTGCAACTCTATTTAGACTGGATATGACTAATGACCGCAACACTGTCATCTTTTTTTTAGAAAATGGTCTTAGTGTTAATGACACGATTGTTAATCACCCAAATGATTCTCAAAGTCCCCGTTTTAGCTTTAAGATTCTGAATCACGCTTTGGGAATGCTTTACTATGACGGTGGAGGGGAGAGGGATGTTGATCTACCTCTGGCGGAATATATTTTGAACAGGGGAGCAAACCCTAATGTGTCGCCGACTAGATACCCAAGAACGCCTCTAGAACATGCCGTCAGATGGCATTGTCGATATAATCCTGAGAAAGTTATTTTGTTGTTGCAAAAACATAAGGCCGCGCCTACAAGACAAATGCTAGGGTGGGCTTTGGAACTAGATGACAGCGATCTGTTTCTCAATCTTGTTGACTATGCAAGTAAACATGAAAATTCGGTGCAACTTACAGATGATGTTATTTATGAAGCTTTATTATCACAAAATTCAGTAAATATACATCCTGCTATCATTCCACACTTGGTAAGGCTAGGCATTAATTTTCCCCTTTTACTTGAAAAATATTTGGAAAGTGGTCTGTCGTCAAATATTAGACAATTGCTTGACGGGGTTCTGAGAAAGGCTCAATTGGAAGGAGTATCAGCTGAAACGCTTTTATCAAGTAAAACGGTAAAAATGTTGGCAGCAAATAACTACGATATTGCAGACTCAGACCTGTCAAGAAACGGCCGAGCAATAGGCTCAGGCGCGTTCACGAAAAAATGTCGTCCTTTCAGGACTCCTTTTATGACATGACTTACCCAGGCCTCGCTTCGCTCCGACCTGGGCTGTGAAATGCCTGCCCTTCGGGCCTAAAATGGCCTGTGTTAATAGCTTATGCTGTAAATGCGAGAACCGTCCCACGCACAACCTTAAGCGGAAGCAGGTCCTACGCATCCTATTCCTCTCTTCCCCTCCTCTTCTCTTTGTGATCTCTGTGGTAAAATTTAATGAACACCCATTAGCACCCGGACTTGATACTCAGACTTTTCTGTTGACAGCGGGATTCTCTTGTCCACAACCTCCACACCATTAACCTCTATTCTGACCACACCCTTTTTGATGTGCTGTGGATTCTCCACAACAATCTCATATCGACTTTCGTGATAACGATAAATCAATTTAAACGATCCCCAATCCGCAGGAATCACGGGATCTATTACCAAAAAAGCCCCCTCTAATCTAAATCCAAAGATCTCTTCCAACAACGCACGATACAACACACTGGAAGATCCCGTATACCAACTCCATCCCCCACGCCCTTCATGTCCTGCTAATTTATAGATATCCCCAGCGGTGACATAAGGCTCAATAAGATAACGCGAGACTTCTTCAGCACTATTACTGCGATTAATCGGATTGATCATTTGTATCACATGCATCGCTTTTTCAGGCTGTCCCTGCCTTGCAAAGGCCATGGCAACCCATACGGCAGCATGTGTATACTGCCCTCCATTTTCTCGAACACCTGGAGGATACCCTTTCAAATACCCTGGATTTTGTGCAGATTTATCAAAAGGCGGTGTATACAACAAAACCAAACGGTCTCTTTCATCAATCAAATTCTTCTCCACAGAATCCATTGCCTGGGCGGTCCTCGCATTAAACTGATTGTTCAAAACACCCCAAGTTTGTGATAGAGAGTCGATTTTATCCTCCTCGCATGTATGAGAACCAATCGGTGATCCGTCATCAAAAAATGCCCTGATATACCATTCTCCGTCCCATGCAAACTCCTCAATGGCACGAAGAAGCTCTTTTGCCTTTGTTTTGTATTCCTCTGCCTTTTCGGCTCCGCCCACAGATATTAGCCAATCACTGAAGCTGTTCAAAATATCAATCAAAAACCAGGCTAGCCATACACTTTCCCCTTTTCCATCTATTCCTACACGATTCATTCCATCATTCCAGTCACCACCCCCTATCAAGGGCAATTTATGAGCTCCTACTTGAAACGATTTTTCAATGGCTTTCATACAATGTTCCTTCAAACTGCCTTGCTGAGTGGAGATTTTCGGTATTCCAAATATCTCATGCTCCTCTGGCGCAAGCAGCGGGGCTTCTAAATAAGAAACCATCTCATCCATAATTGCGCGATCTCCCGTGACCTTTATATAGTGCATCGTCACATAGGGAAGCCATAAAAGGTCGTCAGATATGCGCGTCCTTACTCCTGCACCATTCTCAGGATGCCACCAATGCTGTACATCTCCTTCCACAAATTGTCTAGAAGCACACAAAAGAATATGTCGCCTCGTAAGCGCAGGATCCGTATAAACCAACGCTGCGGCATCTTGTAATTGATCCCTATAGCCATAGGCTCCTCCAGATTGATAAAAAGCCGTACGACCCCACATGCGGCATGATAATGTCTGATAAATCAACCATCTATTAAAGAGTAGATCGAGACTTTTATCAGGTGTTTCGACTTGAATCTGATTTAGAGCTTTATCCCATCGATCTTTTGTTTCTTGTAATGCCTTGTGAGCATTTTCACGACTTTGATACTGCTCAATTAATCCTTTGGCTTTTAGAATATGGGAGGATTCACCGAAGACGAAGATAATTTCTGTAGTTTCTCCACTGTATAACTCGAGAGGTACTTGTAAGGCAGCGCAAGGATCTAGCCCTGCTCCTGTGAGTTGTGGCAGATATAAGTTTTTCATGATTTCTGGGGCTTTATGAGCACCAGTGCCAAGGAAGCTTTTTCGGCTGCCTGTAAATGAAACTGGGGCCTCTGAGCTACTTAGAAAAGCGATATGGTCTGAAAAATTAATTCTGTAATGATTGTAAGCGGTGATTGCTTTTATTTCAGGGTTCCAATTGGTGACAACATACCGTTCAGTTTCTTCTCGATCTGTTCCGAGTACTAAATCTGTGTAAGAGAAAATACTCAATTTACGCATATGGGAGGAGCGGTTTGTCAATTTGAGGATTTGAATCCTTACTGGGGAATGACTATTATCGAAAGGAACAAAAACGGTCATCTCTTGTTCAATGGCGTGGCTATTGTGTTCATATACCGTGTATCCTTGTCCGTGACGTGTTCTGTAGGGATCATTTTCTCTGATTGGAGAAGGGGTAACTGTCCAATATGTTCCCGAATGATCATCGCGAATATAACAAGTATCAGTAATTTGATTTGAGGTTGGATCATTCGACCATGGGGTCAGGCGATTGCTTTGACTGTTTATCGTCCAAGAAGCTCCTAAGCCCGAATCGGTTGCCAAACTTCCGAAATTTTCATTAGCTATCACATTGCACCAAGGCATGGGGGTTGACTTATTCTGATCCAAATAGATCGCATATTCTTTACCATCAGTGGTAAAGCCTCCAGTGCCATTAAAATACAGGAGTTCGAGGAATGGGAGGGGAGCTGAGGGCTCTTCGGGAATACTTGAATCAGCTTTCAATAGGGATGTACTTGGCAAAACGGTGCGAGGCAGGGTTAAGTGTTGACTCAGACTTCCTCGTGCGGCTTGAATCACTACATTGGCGACAGTAAAGAGAAGGTCTTGCTGTTCGCGAGACATTTGATCCTCCGCAACGATAAAGATCCCTCCACTGATGTTAAAACCCGTATATTGAGCAAAGTTTTGAGCTAGCCGGACGAGACTTTCATTTAACGGTTTTTCATAAGATGCTTCCTCTTCATTTAAAATGACCAAATCTGCTTTGAGTCCTCTCAAATGCCAGAAGGCGTGGCTTTGTAGAAGGCTTTGGATCACTTCGATATCATAAACATCACCAATCACACCAAGAAGGATGGGATTATCACCAGAAATTCCGTAACACCACAATTGTTCCTGATTTAGATGATTGCGGCGCAAGCGCTCAGGCGATGCCCTGAATTGCATGTCAGGAAAGATGAGAGAGTTGCCCAATCTTTGAAATACTTTTGCATCTTCCTGCGTAATATGCAAACGGCGCAGATCTAGTTCTGCATGAGCCCATGACATATCAATCATCCTCATAGATGATTCCAAATGTCTATATTTCTCCATCAGCTTCAAACACTCTTCCCTCGAAGTAGCATAACCGGTGATAAAAGAGATTTTTATTTGTTTTCCCTCATCAATTTCTAATTGTCTTCTAATTGAAAAAATGGGATCCAAAACACACCCTTGAGAATTTGAAAGCTCTTCTCCAACAATTCTAGGGTTATTTAATGTATTATTCCGTCCAATAAAGATATTCCGATCTGTTTCAAAAGTCCAAGAAGGGTCTCCTTGATCATGCGCTAGGGCAGCTATATGAAAACACCAATGATAGGGGTCATCGACAGAGCGAGGGCGCCGGTGGGCAATTAAACCTTTGAGTTCCTCAATTGCTTCAGTTTGAACGAACATTTTCGAAAAAGCAGGATGGGCGCGATCGGCTTTGTGGGGTGCCAGAGCGATTTCAACATAACTAGTAATATCTAGGCTTCGTCGACGCAGGGCGCGGTTCGAGAGCTTAATGGAACGGATTTCAACATTATCTTCTGGAGAGACGACAACTTCCATGGTTGATTCGATTCCATATTCCTTCTTTATAATCTCGGCTTTGTGATTGGTAAAGTTCGCATAATAAGCAAGACCTGGCTGATGGCATAATGGCTGATGACATGGATTAAAAACTGTGTGCTTTTCCAAATCGCGGATATAAAAATATGTCCCTCCACGTTCACAAGTAGGGTCATCCCTCCACCGAGTAATATCAATATCCTTGAATTTGCTATAACCTCCACCTGTATTTGTGATCATCACTGAATAATTGCCATTTGATAGCAAATGAGTCATTGGAATTGGAGTTAACGGAGTGTCAAAATGACTTGACACAGGTGCTATGGTCTTGATTACTTTCGGAAATGGCTGATCAATGACTCGAGAAGTAGTACGACTGTCGGTGGCAATTGATCTTTCATATAAAATTGTTTCCATTGCCCTTACGCTGGGATGTGAATGAAATAAGTTTTGTATGACCCCATTGAGGAGTGTATTGCAATAAGATCCTAGAGACATCCCCATATGGTGAGCCATGTATGTGTGGATAATTATTCCATGTCGCATCTCACTAGCTCGTGAGAAATCAATGGCTTCATAATGCCCATATTTTCCATGCATTTTTTCCTTAAGGCCAAGGCGCAGAAGATTTCGAACAGAGGAGTTGGGGTCCACCATTAGGGCTAAAGAGGAGGAATAGGGAGTGACAACTAAATCCTTTTCCAAACTCTGCTTCAAACCTAAGTAAGGAACGCCAAAAGCGCGATATTGATAGATTTTGTGGATATCTAATCGACTGTAAGCTGATTCTGAAATGCCCCATGGAATTCCCCGCTGGTTACCATATATAATCTGACATTGCACAGCGACTTTGCACGCGAAGTCTAAGAGAGTATCTGAAAAATTTCTGCACCAAACCAGGGGCATGAGATACTCAAACATTGTCCCTCCCCAAGATTGAAGGGCAAGTTTTCCAAAAGCATTTCCAATGGGCCTTCCCAGAGCCCACCAATGTTCTAAGGGAGCTTCGCCCCTTGCAATAGCGATAAAACTAGAAAGTCTGGCCTCACTTGCCAAAAGATCATAGCAAGAGTTGTCCATGTGCCTTTCTGTCACATTATAGCCAATAGTAAAGAGCTTCCTTTCAGAGTTATATAAAAAGGCCATATTCATGCTTTGATCGATTGCGTGAAGATCGCTGATGAGATTGTTTAGGCTATTAATAGCCTCTTCTGCAGAGCTGAAAAGCCTCGTTACAGAATCGAGAAAATGTTGTATCCATTCCTTATGCATATCTTCAAGATTAGCCGAATTCAAAGACTGCAACCATCCTATGAGGGGAATCAAGCCTGGCACATTGCGTTTGATCACGTCTTGAAATGAAACAAATTTTTCCGTTGCTAATGAGCTCCATTTTTGCCCTTCTGAATGCATGAGCATGATAGTATTCGCTTCAGAAGAGCTCAGAAGTTCTATCCACCCAAACGCGGTTTCGAGCCACTTTATTTCAGCAGTTGCCTGAGCAATGAGTTTTTCCAACCAATAGGAGGATTCCGAAACTGATGGATTTGAACGAGGAAGTTTTTTTGTTTGCTCTAGGATATAGCCTATGATATTTTGTAGCTCTCTTTTATACTGTAAAGGAGCGACATTATTGGGCGTAATTCTCCAATGCAAGAATTCGGGAGACACATGATGGCGATGGCCTTCCTCCTGAATAGACTCTTGCAGCAATCTTAAAGCATCATCTAGCCCAGAAAAAAAGACCTCCGTTTCGACCATGGGCTTTTCCAAAAGAGCATGACATTGCTGTTGAACGGTCCAAAGGGATGCTAAGAGGTTTCCAGAATCTACTGTGGAAATATACCTTGGCATGAGGGGATCGAGAGTTTTAATATCATACCAATTCAAAAAGTGACCTTCAACACGCTCCATTTTTTTCAATGTTTGAACAACTTTCAACAGATCCTGAATAAATTTATCATTGTTGATATACCCAAAGGCATGAGCACTGATCAAACTGGTTAAGTAAAATCCAATGTTAGTGGGCGAGGTTCTATAGGCAATTTCAAACCTGACACCTGCTTGATAATTATCTGGAGGCAGCCAATTCACGTCTTCAGTGACGAAATCATCAAAATAGCGCCAAGTTTTCCTAGCTAATGCATGCAAATATCTCTTCGAAGAGTGGCCTAAAGCAACACCTGGGGGCTCTAAATATCCCCTTTCGAGTTCCTTTTGCAAAACAGGGGAGATTGCCCAAAGTAAAATCAGCGGCAATGCATAGAAAAAATCTTCCGACTTAAACATTAAAAGATAAATACTAATCAGCAAGGAGCATCCAGCAATGACTATGACTGAGTTCTGATAGTGATTGCGATCAGAATGATCCAATTTTGTAGATATCTGCCATTCTAGCAGGGATTTTTTTGAATAACACTGCCTATACAATGCTCTTACAATAGCATCCAAATTTACCCAGGCTTGATGGGGTAGGAATGAGAGCTGCACTAACGTGCGTATTGATCCCTTCTTAAAATCTGACCAGCCATCACTTAATCGTCGTGGTCCGTGATTCCACAGTAAATCGCAACATTGTAATAAAAATGGGACCGCTACCGTTATTATGACTAGAACAGTCCCTTCTAAAGGCTCGTCAGAGTTCCACGCCAAAACCAGTATCGCCATTAAGATGAGGGGAATCAAAGAGCGCTTTAAATTATCGATAATTTTCCAGCGACTAATCGCCGAAAGGGGGTTGTACTCTTTAATCCCATCAAAGTTTGAAATATATCCTTTTAACCATGGAAGTAGCTGCCAATCCCCTCGCACCCATCTGTGATGGCGTTTGCAATACGCTGAATATGTTGAGGGGAAGGTGTCATGCAACTCTATATCACTTGCGAAGGCTGTCCTTACATAACACCCTTCCAACAAATCGTGACTCAAGACCTGATTTTCAACAAATCGTCCCTTCAATACTGTATGAAAAGCCCTATGATCGTAAATCGCTTTTCCATGATATATCCCTTCCTGAAAGATGTCTTGATATATGTCCGAAACTGATTTCGAATAGGGATCAACTCCGGAATGATCTGAAAAAAGACGGGAAAACCAACTTTTATAAGCACTGATAAAACTCGTACTTACTCGCGGTTGCACAATGGTATATCCCCGCAACACTTTTCTCGTCTTACTATCCACCTGAGCTGCATTTAATGGATGCGAAATAGTCTCTACAAGATGCCTTACACTATCTTTTGGAAGTTGTGTGTCGCTGTCAACTGTCAAAATATAACGGATCCCTTCTAATAATGTGGGATCTCCAACATGCAACAAATCATCAATAGCATTCTCTTCACCCATCAGAAAATTGTGCAATTCCTCCAACTTTCCACGCTTCCGCTCCCAGCCCATCCAACAGCCTTCACCCTCATTCCAACGTCGCGGACGATGAAATAAATAGAATTTTCCCTCTTCATACTTTTCATTAAGCCTTGTAATGCCCTCTGTGACCATCTTTATCAGTGCGGAATCCTCGACGAGATTCTCTTGAGCAGCATCTTGAAAATCTGTCACAAGCGCAAAAAGCAAATGAGGATCTCTATTAGCTAGATAGTGAATTTCTAATCGCTCTAAATCTTTCTCTATATTCTCTTTCGACAACAGTGTTGGCATCACGACCAATGTCCTACGCTCTGCTGGTATCCCCTCATCAAAATTCATTTTTGGCAGTATATTGGGCAGCAACTTTCGAGCAATTGCATAGTTGATCACTTGCAAGGCAATTTCAATTAATGGAAGAACGGCTAACGCCATCATGACAATGATAAACCAGGAGGGACCTTTCGAATCGTTGATGCTGAAATAATAAACAGTGAGAAATAGCAATGAGACAAACGTAAGCACGCCAAAATAAGCCATTTCCCTATGGCGACTGAAAAATCGAAGTACCCTCTGACTTAGCGTCGGGACATAACCCACTTGCTTCTCAAGTAATTCGTACCCTTCATCAATTAAATAATACCCCACATGCTTCTCATAAGACTGTGTCTTTTCTTGGGTTAGTTTTACAGCGGCTTTGGCTACTTCACGCTCGTCTATATGCCTGCTTCTCGCTAATTTTTCCACGACATGCCGATACTGATCTCGAGTATTAAAATCCATCTGTGAATAGGCTCCTAAAGCATCTTCAGACAGAATTTTTTCTATGACAGACTCTTCTTGAAACATCTCCCGCCAATCGATCTGAGTAAGGCGAGAAAAACTGGAGATTAAATTACCTAAAGATGTTTGTTCAAATGTCTGCTCCGACTGCTCTAGTTTAAAAATCGTGGCAAGATCCTCCCCAACCTTCCTGTTAAGCCAACCTTTAATAAACTGCGATGCTTGCTCCGTGTCCCCAAGTTGTATCAGGAGCTGATCTGCAAAATAGGAGGACGGAGCTGGCATGTCTTGGGTTAGACTCGACAAAATGGGATACAGCTTTTCTGGATCTGTCTGAAGGGCATTTAACATGCGATTGGCCCAAAAATCTGCCAACTGGGTTTGCTGAACGCGATTCAAAATGACTTTTGTGATGTGGATTAAACACTCTAGAAGACGAATTTTCAAAATAAGAGGAAAAGCCCAAAATTCTCCCATCGTCAACGGAGTAACTTTTTGATACCCATTTATAAAAGCCACAATACTGTCTTTAGTGATGCGTCCATCGGTTGCAGCAACTAAACGGCATGCCAGCAAATATACTCGAGGCACTCCTTGGTATGAGGGGTGGTCAATATATGGAAGATTTTTAAAAAATTCCTTAGGGAGGTTTTTGTAAACCTCTTCAATATTCTTTTTGACTATATAAGAGTTCTGCAATAGCCATTCGGCAGATAACTGAAGGTTTTCATTAAACAATGCAAAATCACTAAGCTTGCTATAGATTGACTGATACTTCTCTGTAATTTTAGTCACGCGCAAGAAAAACGAATCATCCTTATTCTCTTGAAAGTCTACCTTTAAATCTAATGATGCCAGGTTTTGACCGAGTTGCTGCAGCTCCTCCAAAGGTACCGGCGTTTGTGGCAACATTTCCTTAACGCGGTGCGGATCCTTCTCTTCCTCAGCTTGAAATAGAAAAAAGGTGGGAAACTCAAGTTGGAAATTTTGCAACTCGTCAATGTAGTTATGACAAGCCTCCAAAGGACATTCGACAATGATGATGATCTCACCTTCCATCAATACTGTTTGAAAACGCTTCACCAATGGATCATATTTCCTTAAAAATTGCTCTCCAATTAATAACCCCATATTAGAAAGCACCAAGAATAATAGTGCTGAAGTAATCCCATTTATAGTATCCCCATTTGTGGCAAACATATAACAGATCAACGCAGAAATGAGAAAAAATATAACTTCAAAACAAATCCACCATCTAGCTGCAAAAAACCTCTCAATGCCACTAATTCCAACCTTGCCGTGATTTTCAAATTGAATAATTTTTGAATATTGAAAGCTCAGAAAACGATTTCGCAACACATGGGCAGCCCCTTGCCCTTTCAAAAAAGCAACGATGATTGAAGATCTTTTCACGAAAGCCCCATTTGTTTTACTCGCACATACAGTCTGCGCGGGGACGGTTCTCGCATGACAGCCTAACGTTTTAATACAGGCCACCTAAAAAGCCTTTTGCTCGTAACTCTTGGCCTGTGTTAAAACGTTAGGCTGTCAGGCAGAACTGTCCCCCGCGCGCTCTTACACTTAGACGATGCAAGGGGGACAGTTCTGCATAACGTCATCTCTTTAACACAGGCCAGTCTATGAAAATAAAAGCCTGCTTGTGTGGCCCGTGTTAAAGAAATGCGTTATGCGAGAACCGTCCCCTTGCGCGATTTTGCGTGTGGGGACGGTTCTCCACTACGGTCCGGCACGGGTTCGCGCATATCCCCTTTCTGTATCGTTATCAAATTTTATAAATAATCACAATAAATGATTTTTAATTAAATATGTTGATTATTATCTTTATAAATAATAATTTAAAAATTAAAGAAAGTAATAATAGTTAATGTCGCTCATCAGAACATAACACAACTAAAAGGAGCACCTAATATGAAAAAAAACTCAAACCACAACTATTTCCTTGAACTATTTCTAAATCAACTCCGAGATATGTATAGCTCAGAAACACTAATCATCGAAGCAATGCCAAAATTGATGCAAATGGTTTCTTCGCAAGATCTTAAAGAAGCCCTAAAACAACATTTTGCAGAAACAAAACGCCAAAAAGACCGCCTAGAAGTTGCTTTTACAGAGTTGGGAGAGGAACCTGAAGGAGACCTTTGTGTTTCTATGCAAGGTCTATTAAAAGAAGCCAGCACTGTACTCAAAAATAAATCTTACCCTTCTTTTGTAGAAGATGCTGCAATTATTGCAATGGCTCAAAAAATTGAACACTATGAAATTGCATCATATGGAACCTTAAAAGCCTTTGCACATCACCTGGAACTCACAAGCGTCGAAGAGATCATTAACGAAATCCTCACAGAAGAAAAAAATGCTGATAAATCCTTAAGCAAAATTGCTGAAGGAAGTTGGATTACTTCAGGCATCAACGCTCAAGCTGTTAGTTAATAAATTATAAATCGAAGAAATTAGATAACTAAATAAAATAAATTAACAAGGAGTACTTTTATGAAAAAAGCTGTTTTTGGTTTAGCAAAAAATGAAGATCATGCGCGTCGTCTAGTGAATCGTTTGCAAGAACAAGGATTTGATAGCGAATTCATCTCGTTTCTAGTTTATGACGCCGAACATCGCTATACTCGTACAAATTCACGTGGAGAAATCGAAACAAATCCTGAATACTTCACACGAGAAAGCACCGCAACTCAAAGAACAACCAGAAAAAATACAATGGGCGTTGAAAAACAAACAAAAGCTCCTGAAGGTGCTGCTACAGGCGGATTAGCCGGTGGAATCATCGGAGGCTCTCTCGGGCTGCTCGCAGGCTTAGGAGCGTTGGCAATCCCAGGCGTTGGCCCTTTCATTGCAGCAGGCCCCCTTCTTGCAGCATTGAGCGGCGCTGGAGTAGGCGGCGGCGTAGGACTTCTTATTGGAGCTCTTGTAGGACTTGGGCTGCCAAAATACATCGCAGAAAAATATCAAGATAGTTTAAAAGCCGGCCGCGTTTTAGTTGGAGTCGACGCACAAGACTATCAGCAAATAGATACTATTAAAGACATCATGAAAAAAGAAGGCGCAGAAGATATTTCTACAGTTACAGAAAAAGCCACTTCACGTGGTTAGGCCCTAATAAGTTGGGAGTTCCTTTGAACTCCCTCTAAGACCATTTAATTTAAAGGAGGATCCCATGAAAAAAATACTTAGTATCACAGGACTTGCTTTAGCTGTTTTTTCAACAGCATATGCTGTAAATCAATTCTCTACTTCTTCAAACACATATCCATCTACTGGATATAACCAAAGTATGCCATCTGAAAATCCAAATGCAGGATATAATCAAAGTAATCTACAAACCCAACGCAATACCTCTACAATTCCACAATATCGAAGTTATTCAAACACTCGTTCTACAAGCACACAATATCAAAATAATCCACCAGCGGGCTATACCCAGACCTATCCCTCTTCAGAATATAACTCAAATCCAGAATTCCAAACAGGAAGCTATGGTTATCAAACTGGCTACCCAACACAAGGATATGTTCCACAGTATAACGCTCCAGTAAGCTATCCAAGTGGATATTCTCCATCTAATGCACCTAACCAAGGAAGAGGAATGAATCAAATGAATCCTCAAACTACCCCTTCACAATATGACGTCAACATAAGACAACGCACCAGCATGAGCGACTCCAACTTCTCAGATAGCCCCAACGGCCAATATGCAACTGATGATCAGAATACTTCAAGAACCAAAACATTCCCTCAAGATAGCGCAGCAACTGAAAACGACCGAATCCTCAATGGCAAAATTCGCAATAAATTGAGCGGATGGTTTTCTTCAGGATATAATGACACTATCATCTTAAAAACGACCAATGGATTCGTGATCATTCAGGGATCTGTTGAAAAACCAGAAGATATTCAAAAAGTATCCGATACAATCAGAAAAATAGATAATGTTAACGGCGTGCAAACAAAGCTGATTGTACAGCCTAAAGAGCTATCAACATCTGATAGAGGATATAAAAACATGAACGATCAGACAACAAATCAGCCAACATTCGGCAGAAATCAAGGGGCTACTAAAGACCCTTCATTCCCTGCAGACTATGCTGCAACTGATTCTGATCGACAACTCAACCGCAGAATTCGCGATAAATTAGGCGGCTGGTTTACTTCAGGTTTTAATGACACCATTACTCTTAAAACAACTAATGGCGATGTGACTTTGGAAGGCAATGTAGACAAAGCTGAAGATATTGCGCGCGTTGTAAACACAGTACGCACTATTGACGGTGTGTCCAATGTGACCAACCGCCTCGCCGTTGCAAAACGATAAGATGTCTCTGATTTGTGCCGGCCCTCCGGGACGGTATGTGTTGGTTGGCGGTTACCCAGGCTTCGCTTACCCCTCCGGGGAGCTTCAGCCTGGGCTATTATGTGAACAGACCCTCCGGGCTGTGTGCGGGCAGTTTTTTTTTAAAAACAGTCTTTTCACACTGCCCGGAGGGCTGTTTACATAATAGCCCAGGCTGAAGCCCCCCGGAGGGGTAAGCGAAGCCTGGGTAACCGCCAACCAACACATACCGTCCCGGAGGGCCGGCACAAACCTTTATCGATTTTTTCACAGTCTCAGCAGGCTCTGTGGTAAAAAAATCGTCACAGACTGTTATCCCGTCATGGCTGCCGGCTGCATACAGGGGCTATCCACTGCTAAGCCCATCGCATGCAATCCATTATCAACGTAAAGACACGTTCCCGTCACCGCAGAGGCTAATGGTGAAAGCAAATAAGCCGCCGCATTTCCCACCTCAGATGCCGTCAGCTCCTTAGTGAGAGGCGCATTCACCTCTGCATATGCAATCATGAGATCAATAAAGCCAATCGCTCTCGCTGCCCGACTACGCAAAGGTCCCGCTGAGATAGTATTTACTCTCAGACCCCACTTCCGCCCAGCTTCCCAAGCCAGAACACGCGTATCGCTTTCCAAAGCTGCTTTGGCGGAACTCATTCCACCGCCATAACCTGGAATCACCCTCTCTGACGCAATGAAGGTCAAAGAAAGTGCTGCGCCTCCTGAATTCATTATGGAACCGAAATGAGCAAGCAAACTTATCAACGAATATGAAGATGAGCTTAAAGATGCCAAATAGCCATTCCTGGATGTTTCCAGAAGTGGCTTATGGACTTCTGGAGCATTTGCAAGGGAGTGCACCAAAATATCGATTTTGCCAAAATCGTTCTCAACAGCTTTTGCCACTTCAGAAATTGTATAGCCAGAGACATCTTTGTAACGCTTATGCTCTTTGACCTCTAATGGGACATCCGCAGGAGTATCATAAGTGGCATCTAAGGGGTATATTTTGGCAAAGTTCATCAGTGAGCCATCTGAGAGCTGACGAGACTCGTCAAACTTTCCAGCAGCAAGACTACCCGAAAATATCTTCATGATTGGCGTCCATGTCCCAATCAATATCTCAGCACCACACTCTGCCAACGCCTTTGCAATGGCCCAACCGTACCCTTGATCATCGCCAACACCGGCAATGAAGGCACGCTTCCCTCTTAGATCAATCTTTAACATCGATAACTCCTCTTGAAATTTCTTTATAGACCAAAAAACCAATGAAATCCAAAGCTAGTGTTTACTGCAGGGCGCACAGGACGTTGATAGACGGCTACAGGGTATACTGGACGAGCAGGGCGTACATAAACAACTTCAGGAGCCACTTCTTGAACGTAATATGGCTGAGGAGCTGCGTAATATGCCTGTGGGGCAGCATAAACAGGCTGGTAATATCGTTCCACAACAACAGGACGAGGCGCTGCGTAGACATTATTATTTACACTTAAAGAGAATCTGCTTCTTGCTTCAGCTGATGAAGGAACAGTAGAAACTAGTAATAAAGATAAAATAGAAGTTAAAAAAAGTATTTTTTTCATATTATAACCCTTTGTTAATTAATAAACCCAACAATATTGAAGCATAATTCTATGCTCGATCACAAGTTTACTCCTCAGGATCATTTTTGAAAAGGATCTTCGCTGCGCAACAGCAAGAAAAAAATTAAACGCAAAGACCCAAAGAAGGGACAAGGGACGTAAAGGACATAAGAGACATAAAGGACAAGGGACATAAAGGACGATCATTGTCCCTTAGGTCCCTTGTCCTTTATGTCCCTTATGTCCTTTACGTCCCTTGTCCCTTCTTTGAAATCAGTCTTGTGCAGATCAGCCTGATTTGCTACATTATGGCTCTTTAAAACCTATAAAAAATTTGCCCCTATGCTTGGGATTTTTCTCGATATAGAAACTACTGGATTAGATCCCTTCAAACACTCTGTCGTCGATATTGCATTAAAAATCATCGAACTCCCCACCCAAACACTACTGGCAACCTATCAAAGCCTCGTAAAACACCCTGTCGACATTTGGGAAAAGCGCGATCTCATCAGCATGCAGATCAATGGATATACTTGGGAACATATTTCCCAAGGACAAGAAATTGCCAAAGTATCTTGTGAAATCAAAGAGCTTTTTAATTCTGTAGAAATCCAAAGGGGAAAGGCTGTATTTATCTGCCAAAATCCAGGGTTTGATCGGGCTTTTTTCAGTCAGATTGTCGATGTTTATGCTCAGGAAAAAATGAATTGGCCCTACCATTGGCTCGATTTGGCTTCTATGTATTGGACAATTAGCCATTTAAAAAGAGTAGAAAAAAGGGAACCATTTCCTGTATCTATGAATTTATCAAAGAATGCCATTGCTAAGCAGTATTTCCTGCCTCCCGAGCAAGAGCCCCACCATGCTCTTAATGGAGTCGACCACTTAATTCAATGCTACCAAGCGGTTTTGAATCTATGAAACGAGCCTATTCCTTTGACGACGTGGCTTTAGTGCCACAGTTTAATAATATCCCCTCCCGGACTGAACCCATTCTAGAAACTTGGCTGACAAGAGACCGGAAAATGGCCATCCCACTCCTCGCTTCAAATATGGATACCGTCATCGGGGACTCTCTTGCAGATGTTTTATTACAAAATGGCTCCTTCCCCATCTTCCACCGTTTTGCCGATTTTTCAGTACAAGAACAATGGGTAAAAAAATATGCACAGCGATGCTACATCTCCTGCGGAATTCATAAAATTAATGAAGCTGAAAAATTGCTCGAATTAGGAGCCTTAGGTGTGTGCATTGATATTGCTCACG
Organism: Chlamydiota bacterium; assembly: GCA_013288825.1. Lineage (GTDB taxonomy): Bacteria > Chlamydiota > Chlamydiia > Chlamydiales > Parachlamydiaceae > JABDBC01. The sequence continues at coordinate 28,997 of JABDBC010000001.1, read as the reverse complement.
GCCATTCTACAGTTATGTTTAAAGCAATTGAGCGCTTAAAAAAAGCATATCCTAACAAAGATGTCATCGCCGGAAACGTCTGTACCGCAATGGCTTATCACGACCTCGTCAATGCAGGAGCGGATGCTGTTAAAGTAGGCATAGGCCCAGGTTCTGCTTGTACAACCCGCATGGTCACAGGCTTTGGAGTTCCCCAATTTAGCGCTATTTACGAATGTGCACGGATCGCTGAAAAATTGCGCATTCCACTGATTGCAGATGGGGGAATACGCGATAGTCGAGATGTCGTCATCGCTCTGGCAGCAGGAGCCAGCACAGTCATGATAGGGAAACTTTTTGCTCTTACTGAAGAAAGTGCTGCCCAAAAGAGGCCTGTAGAGGGATCTAATGGAGGAGTCGAGGCAAAATACCGCGGACAGGCCAGCTCAGACTTCCAAAATGACTACTATGGAGCAGTTAAGAAAAGTATTGTGCCGGAAGGAGTCGATTTCTGGGCGCAAATTAGTGGAAAAGCCCAGGACCTAATCGACAACCTGCTAGGAGGGCTTCGAAGTGGCTTGACGTATGGCGGAGCTCGCAATATAAAGGAGCTGCAGCGGAAGGCTGAATTTATCGAAGTCACCGAGGCGTATATCCACGAAAGCAAACCCCGTTTTAAGTAAATTGGAGGTTGTTGCACATCCTATTGGTAGATATGTAATTGACTCAAAGCAAGAAAATCGGAGCTTCAAACTAGTAGAAAAGAAAATAATCTATAGGAACGGAAAAATGGACGGGTATGGCCTGAAAATCTTCCCAAAAACTTAAAAGCGAAAAGCCCTGGTTACACCAGGGCACAATCGCCGATCGGAAATTTCCAATCCATACCATTATTATATGAAATAAACATTTAAAATGCAACAGCTAAAGAAACATTTTCGTAAAACCATAGCGTTTCTTTACTCTTTGACATAGCTAGATAGATTGATTACAATCCAGTAAGGAGCATGAAATGAGTAAGGTGATAAAGCCATTAAGAACCATTCGTTCCCCAAAAGCGCGAGGCACAATTAACAAAACAGCGCTTCGAAGAGCCATAAAAAAAGTCTCAGCAAAACGCACCGACTCCCAAAAAAAAAGTAATCTAAATGCTACTTGAAGATTATGCATCCAGTTTGCAAGCTAATGCCACATTTGCATTTGAACTCATCCCCATCTTTCCCCAGAAATCTTCAAGGGAATCACACTTTATACCTCTCCCTTCTTTACTCTCCCTCATAGCTCTAAGAGTCACTTTGTTAGGCTTTTTCTCTCGAGGAAAATCCTTGCGAAGATAAGAAAGAATGAACTCACTTAGATTCATACGAGCTTTAGCAGCTAACATCTTAATATAAGCTCTTTCATCAACAGTACAATCAATGGTTAGCTTTACTTTTTCATGGTGATTTTTAGCTTGATGCATACCCTCTCACCCCCTCTCCGTGGCCTCTGTGATCTCTGTGATAAAATAAGATGTTAGATTAGATTAGCGCAGATATTCACGTGCAAGTTGTTCTTCTAATGCGCTGGCATCTTCAGCAAATTTGCGTATCCCTTCCGCTAACTTATCTGTCGCCATTGCATCGTTATTCAACATCAATCGGAATGCTTTTTCATCAATCACAATCTTTTCAATGTTCGCCTGTTTTGCCTTCACTGGATCTAGTTTGCGCTCGACATTGCCCTCTTCCTGACTGAGAGCCTCCAGAAACTGTGGAGATATCGTGAGAAGATCACATCCCGCCAATTCCAAGATCTCCTCTTTATTGCGAAAGCTAGCTCCCATAATTTGTGTCTTATAGTCAAACTTCTTGAAATAATCATAAATTTCTCTGACCGATTTTACCCCTGGATCCTCTGCTGGGGCATACCCCGAAACATTGTCATGCTTCTTATACCAATCTAATATGCGTCCCACAAATGGTGAAATAAGGGTTGCTTTCCCTTCTGCACAAGCTATGGCCTGCCCTAAGCTAAACAAGAGAGTCATGTTACAGTGAATTCCCTCTTTCTCTAGCACCTGAGCGGCGCGGGTGCCTTCCCAGGTGGATGCCAACTTGATCAAAACCCTTTCTCGGGAAATTCCAGCTTTCTCATACAATTCAATTAAACGATGCGCCTTTTTTATACTCCCCTCAACGTCAAACGATAGGTTCGCATTGACTTCAGTTGAAACTCTTCCTGGAATGATTTTGAGAATTTCTAAGCCAAAATTCACAAAGAGTTTATCCATCAATAATTCTCTGCGCTCGTGGTTCGACTGCGCCTTCTTACAAAAATTCACAGCATCATCCACCAAATACTTGTACTGCGGCTTTTGGACTGCTGCAAGAATTAATGAGGGATTCGTCGTTGCATCTGTGGGTACATATTTCTTTATGGAATCAATATCCCCTGTATCAGAAACAACAACTGTCATTTTTCTTAATTGTTCTAGCTTAGTCATTTATTTCTCCCCTAATTCCAAAGGCTCAAAACGAAATGAAAACGATATGGGCTGCTCCCCAATAAGCAAATCCAGCGTTGATGTAAGACGGGTCAACAGTATTTTATAAGGAATTTTCACCCGGTGCTCACCTAAATCAATGCCTACAGAAGTATGGCTCAAAATTTCTTCTGATTCTTGCAACTGTTTACATAACGCAATAAAAAGCTTTAACTGTCTAATTAGGTCTTTATCATCAAAGGCATATTTTTTGCTACAACTGGAACAACAAATTAACGAGTCTCCCTTTTCTATCTGCAATATAGAAAACTCAATCGATTTGCTACAGTTCTGACAACTAAACTCTAAGGCGTGATGTTTTGACATTGTTATTTTCCCTCAAAAGATGGGTATCTTACCATTTTTTCTATATGGTGTCACGGCAAAAAAGCAATCAAATATGTACTAATAGATTTTTACTATTGAAAACAATAACTAATTTGTTATAAAATGGTTATATATTATTTTACATCAAGGAGTATTATGAACAAACAAAACACTGCTTTTGATATCCCACAACAAAAACTCATTAATTTGATAAAGAAATCTTCTAAAATACTCCCCCTTAACAATTCTCTTCCGTATGAGGAATTGGGTCTATTTCGCAGACAGCTCGATGCAACATCTTTAGGCGCCTCCCATCACGCATTTAGAAAATTCCAGAATAATGCTGCTTTCTATCGGACAATTTTTGCAGCATTTGGTTTTACTTTCCTCATATTAACCGCCTTTATCTACTTCCGTACAGGCAGTTGCTGGGTGTGCCCTTTATTTTTTGCCCCATTTGCGCTAGCAAAAACAACACTTAGCACTTTTTGTGGAAGTTTGTCACTGAGCGCTTTTGTCATTGCTTATAAAATCAGAGCTGAAAAAGAGGCCGTCAATCATTTCTTTAAACAAGCCCGAAGGAAACTCGATCTTTTGTATGCCAGAAAGTGTACAGAATTGGGGATTTCTCGATTTTTTGCCTTTTGTCAACAGCATCAAAAAACCAAAGCACTCAAACAACATTATCATGAGCTGCTCGACAAAATGGATGAGCTGCGAGACGGAGCCATTTCCCTATTATCTAGTATAGCAAAAGCAAAGGTAGGAAATGAAGAACGACGAACTTTATTCAACCAGGCGATTTTAGAAATGAAAGAAAACATCAATCAGATTGTCCGTTTTTTTGAGGGTTCGCATGGCTAACATTGTTACTTTAGGAGATTTGGCTGCAAGAACCACGAACTCAGGAGGCCAGCGTCCAGTTGTTCCTTATAGAGCTCCTCAAAGAGCACCTGGTGCTGCTGCAATACCGATTAGACGAGATGCAGCAGAAGAGCGAGAAAAGACCAAATTATGCAAAACGGTTGCCTTATATGCACTAAAAGAGCTCGTTGTCGGCCTGATTCTAGCTATTCCCACAGCCTTCTTCATTGCTACACCCGCTTCAATGGCTCTGCTTTTTGTTGGACTGGCCGTTACTGTAATTTTCAATGCAGCAGTACGCGGACATACCAGATACTATGAGTACAAACTTTTTGTTGCACAACGACAAGGATTTAGAGATAGAGATCCAAATGAAATTACAAGACTAAGTGAAAGACATGCTGACGCCCAACGCCTAGAAAATTTTATCTGTCCGACAGCTTTTGTATTCTCTTCGTATTTAACAGGTCCGGGTACGTTGATACATGAAGGAGGGCATGCGATTGCTTCTCATATGGTTTATAAGAATCCTGTACCAAATATTAGTGTAGACTCAGGTGGAGGCAAAACCTCCTTTTTTACAAATGAGTTAACATCGTTTGGAAACAATTTGGGTAAAGAGGGTTCTTCGATGTTTGTTTCAGCAGCTGGAGCAGGAATATGGGTTCTGATTAGTGCTGGAGCGATGTTTATGTCGCATAAATGGAGAAAGACACATCCAGAGCTAAGCCGTTATTTGCTGATGACAGTTATTATCAGTATTTTCCATCATGTGGTTTATGCAATTTCCGCATTAACAGCCTCCATGCAAGATAAAAGCCACGATTTTGTCAATTTGTGGCTTGGAGGGGTGCATCCGCTGGTTTCAGTGATATGCATGATTGCGATCCCGTTGCTTGTGAAGGGCGGCATGATCCTCTACGACCGCTACAAAGCACGTCACGTTCACTAATTTACAGCTAGGTTGCACAGCCTGGGCTTTAGTTCGAGCGGGGACGGTTCTGGGAAGCAACGAATGGACAGATTATGCGAGGATTTTTGCGTTTTCGTTCCCCCCATTTCCGGGCCCATTTTACCAGGCCAACGGCCTGACGTATAAAAGCCTAGGGCAACGCCCTAGGTACGTCCAGAGTTGATTCTCAGGCTGAAAGCCTGGTGTATAGCAAACACAGTTGATGCGAAACAAATCCCATTTCAGGATGACATATATTTCAAACCAAAAGGAACATCACAAAACTCAATCCTTTCAAGATTAATACCGTAAGATCCTCCAACTCAATCGAGTTCCATTTGATGAGAGATGTCTATGGGATCAACGTGATTTTGTACACCATACGTCAGGCTTTCAGCCTGAGAATCAACCCTGGACGTACCTAGGGCGTTGCCCTAGTACACTGTAAGGTAAATCCGTGCCAGTAAAAACTCCGCCAAAGCCCCGGGGTTGAATCGATCGTAAGTCACCCCATATTGCTAATATTGGGTGACTTACGATCGTTCAACCGCGGGAGCTTTCGCGAAGTTTTTACTTGGACGGATTTACCTTACAGTGTACTAGGCTTTTATATGTCAGGCCGTTGGCCTGATGAAATGGGCCCGAAAATGGGGGGAACAAAACTGTAAAAACTCTCGCATAATCTGTCCATTCGTTGCTCCCCAGAACCGTCCCCCTTGCGCTGCGTCAAGCCGCCTCCTGTTCTCAGCGGCACATCAAATCGCTGCCTTTTACTGTTACCACCCCTGCCTATTGTTGGATGTACGTGGCAAAATCTATCTCAATGCCCCTCTGAGATCTCCGTGCGCTCCGTGATCTCTGTGGTAAAATTCATATGTGGAATGCTAGGAATGGCGGACTTTGCGGGCGGAGATTTCGTCCATACGCTTCCGCTCGCTCTTCGTCAGAGAGTTCTCTCCGCGCTTTGAAATCTTTGCCAGCATCTTGTCTACAAACTCATCATCAGACAGAACTGGCTCCCCTTTAAGATTGAAAATTTTCCCGTTTGAAGTGTGGCTTGAAAGGTGGTATATCCAATTGCGACATTTTATCAATCCATGGTCTATCGGCTTCGTCCATTCAAATGGTCCATTAAGTTTCAAAACTAATATTCCATAAAGGTAACCGTAAATGGCGCCACTCATATAAAGAGCAAGCTTTACAAAGTCTCCTTGCGATACACAAACTAAAATCGTTAAAGCCAACACCCCACCCAGAACCCATGTTGTTTTTAAAGGAATCAGAAAAAATAAAGAAAGAATGCTGTCGCTATAAAGCATGGCCCATACCATAAAAAGGGCAAGCAATGCCGCAGAGGGTCCAAATAAGGTCATATATTGCCCTACAATAGGCTCTAGAAACACAGCAGTCAAGGCTGCGAGAGCTCCAACGACAATATAGATCAAAAGTATATGACGAGCGCCTATATCAGAATAAAGAATCGATCCCAACATCCACAGGATATACATGTTAAATGCCACAGTAAGGAGAAAAAAGAACGTGATTCCCTCCTGTGATAATTCGTGAACAAATAAATACGTAACGGGCTGCCACAGGAAAAAGTTCTTTAATCCATACCAAGACAGTCCGAAAAACTGCTGTGGAGTCAACATGCCGCCAAGCTCAAAAAGAGGAGTTGACAAGGCTGAAAGCAGGGTAATAATGCAGGTGATTGTAATTAACCAGCTGATAATCAGCGGTGTTTCTGTTGGTTTCCAGTAATGGGAAGGCATTGCAACCTCAAATTCATATTTAAAAGGTCATTCTATCATATTTCTTGTGAGAGATGCAAATAGCTCTTTTGAAAAATTTCCATTCATTTTATGATTCCTGCACTATCGGAGTAAAAAAATGGCAACACCGTCTACCCCTCTTCCAGCGGGTCCAAGACTTTCAGTTATTGCACGTCAACATGACGAAAAAATTATTGGGGAATTCCTGAATTTTACATATGCAACTCGCGCAAGTGCTCGACTAAAAAAATTAATTGAAAAAAAGGAAATTCTACAAGCCGAATTATGCAAAAGCGAATTGAAATGGCTCCAAGCTGCCTCCAGGCTAGCTTCACGAAAAATTACTTGTATGCATTACCTCGCCTCCTTTCTCAAATACTACCTCATATGCCTATGTCATAGAGTAGATCGCTGCTTCCAAAAAGTTTTTAAGTGTTATGCTTATGCATGTGAAACCATGGCTCTAAGAGAAGCGCTCATTCGTGACTGCCAAAGTGATGACAAACTCAAAGCCCGCTTTAAAAAGCTTACTGATAAGCTTGACAACCATAGAGCTTACATGGCCGAAAACAATGAATCGTTTCGTAAAGTGCTTAGCACTCCAAACGAATTTTCTAATCGCAATAGAAAATATGGATTCATTAATGCTCTGACTCGCCCAATTGAACCTTTTTTTGCTCATATTAATAATCTCCCCCCTACGAAACCTCATCTTGTTCTATCACCAGAGAGGCTAAAAGATCATGATATGACGGGAACGTGGGCGGATTATCGATTTATCAGCTTTACTGTGTTAGATAATGAGTCGAAACATCGGAGTAAGCAAATATATATAGAGTCTCGTGCAGACAATAATTGTCACTGGATTGAGGGTGAAATTAAGGGAGCCAAATCATTAGGCATCTATCACGCAGGCCCTCTTATTGACAAAGACGGGGTCGTGAACTTAAAATTATATACCCAGCTTTCAACTCTTTTTAATACTGGATCCCTTACTGTAAACAAATCGGATGGAACAACAAAAGAATATACCCTTTATACTGCCACTCTGCGAAAATCTTCGACGCCGCTCTAAGCTTTTGTGCCGGCCCTCCGGGACGGTATTATTGGTTGGCGCTACCCAGGCTTCGCTTACCCCTCCGGGGAGCTTCAGCCTGGGCTATTACGTGTACAGGCCCTCCGGGCTGTATGCGAAAGCTTTTGTTTGAAAATCACTTATTCATACTGCCCGGAGGGCTGTTTACATAATAGTCCAGGTTGAAGCTCCCCGGAGGGGTAAGCGAAGCCTGGGATAGCCCCAACCAATAGTTCCGTCCCGGAGGGCCGGCACAAACCAAAATTAGTACCACTTACCAGCTACGCGTTGAATAAAGGAAACTTTTAGACTAAATAGGCTTGGAGGCAAAGGCCTTAGAGGTGCTCCGTAACAAACAAATGAAGAGCCACTTCCCGTCATAACGACCTTGTGAAATCCATTACCAAGCAATTCTTCTTTCAATTGGGCCAATTTTGGAAGGGCTGAAAAGGCAGATTGCTCTAAATCATTAAAATACTCCATTTTTCCTGCAATACAAGCTTGTAACGCATCTAGAGGATCCCTCTGAGGCAACAAATCCAACTGAACCTTGCTAAACACTTCTGGCGTAGACGACCCTTCAGTAGGCTTGACAATCCATACCGAGTCATTATTAACGAAATCAACTGGCTGCACGATCTCCCCTCGACCGGTACAATAGGCTGTGCCTTGTGAAAAGAAAAAGGGAACATCGGAACCAATCTCCCCAGACCACCTTGCAAGAATTGCCTCAGGGATGTTACTGCCGCACAGGGCATTAAGCCCCCAGATTACTGTTGCAGCATTGCTACTGCCCCCTCCTAGACCTGCTTGAGAAGGAATATTTTTCTGTAATCGAATTCTCACACGACACAGACGAGCTGTTTTACGTCGAAAAAGATCCACAGCTTTCCAAACTAAATTTGTGGAGTCTGTGGGAAGTGATGGATCACTACATTCTAGCTTGTCTTTGTTTGCAAGAACCATCTCTATTTGATCGGACAAAGAAATGGTTTGAAAGAGTGATGCAAGGTTGTGATACTGATCTGGACGTCGATTTACCACTTGCAAGAACAGATTAATTTTTGCCGGAGAAGATAATGTGAGCATGTTTAATCACTCAGAAATAATGAACCTAAGACAACAAGACATACGCATCTAAGGCAAGTTGCTAGTCATGCAATGATTTTAAATGGGGCCCCCGGCCCCATTAAAAGCATTGCATGACTAGCAAATGCAAAACACTATGCTAAATATTATTGAAAGTTTTAGTTTGCACTAAAATTTCAATATAGGAGAGCGCTTTTCACCAGAAAGACATTTTGTATAAAAAAATAGTAACTATACACTGTCATTTACTCGTCACCGATGGATTAAAATGGGGCAGGGGCCCCATTTTTATCCATCGGTGACTAGCAACTTGCGCTAGTTAGGCTTTCTTAGCTGCAGGAGGCACAGGTGCTTCTTCAGGAACGACTTTAAGCGTCACTGTGAAAACAACCCCTTCCTTCAACTTAATTTTAATTTCAGACACCCCAGTTTCTTTGATGGGATGCTGCAGTTGAACCGCTTTCTTTTCAAGTTCAATTCCAGCCTCATTCTTCATGAGTTGGATGATATCATGAGCAGAAACCGATCCATACATGTGCCCTTCTTGATCGATTTTGACCACTTGGGTCAGCACAAGGCCTGTGCATCGAGTTGCAATTGCATCCGATTCTTGCTTATCAACAGCTGCTTGTTTGAGGCGCTCTTCCTGCAGACGTGCTTGCATGCGCAATGCATTGGCACTGGCAGTGCAGGCAAACCCTTGAGGAAGCAAAAAGTTTCGCACATAACCTGGACGCGCAGAAACCACATCGCCCTTACGGCCAAGGCCATCGACATCTTTTAGTAATAGCAATTTGTTTGCCATGTGAATGTTCTCCCGCTAAATCTTTAAGGTTTTGAGACAAATGGCAAAAGTGCCATGTGCCTTGCACGTTTGATGGCTTCTCCCAATAGCTTTTGGTGTCTAGCTGAGACGCCTGTAATACGACGTGGTAAAATTTTGCCCCGATCTGTAATAAATTTCGTCAACGTGTTTATATCTTTGTAATCAATTGTCTTAATTCCAGCAGAAGTAAAGGGGCACTGTTTACGCTTGCGTACTCGTGCTTCTCGTGGCCCTCCAAAACTAGGCTTCTGGAACTGCTGTGGTTGCATTGGTATCATATTCCCTCTCATTATTGTATGATTTCTATAGGCTTGAATTCGATCTTCTCTAACATCTTTTCAGCTCTTAAAGTAATGAATCGAATTAGGTCCTCATGTAAATGATACTCCTGCCATAGCTCTGCAATACCTGCAGGAGGCAAGTTAAAGTAGATGACATAATAATGTCCCTCTTTATGCCCTTCAATTTCGTAAGCCATGCGGCGACGTCCTTGATCGTGAATTTTGAGAATTTCGCCTCCGCGGCTAGAAATTCCTTTCTGAATCTTATCCAAAGCCTTATGACGTGCATCATCACTCAATTTCGAGCTGATGACATACATCCCTTCATATAGGTTTTGTGTTTGCTTCTTTAATGACATAGGTTCTCCTGCCATCTTGCAATGCAAGGTTTAAAATAATACTTAATTTAATAATTTTTTAACTTCCAACACGCCCTGCTGTATAATCAAGGGCAACTTTTCCCGCTCTTCAGAGTTAAAAGTTTGTAGGACGTAATCAGCTAATGTCTGACCGACGGCCTTGTCGCAACCAATTCCTAAGCGCAGACGCACATAATTCTGGGTCTGCAAAGAGGCTTGGATGCTTTTGAGCCCATTATGGCCTCCAGTACCGCCAAAATCCCTCTTCCGCATCTCTCCAAATGGCAATGCAACATCGTCAGTTACTACAATGAGCTGCTCTGGAGTCAGCTTATAAAAATCTAAATAGGCCTTCACTGCATGGCCGCTTAGGTTCATATATGTCAAAGGGAGCAACAAATGGGTCGTGACCCCTTCAATTCCCCCTTTTGCTCTTTTTGCACAAAAGGCATCTTCGGTCTTAAAATTCCATTTTAGTTCGTCCGCAAAGGCTTGGACGACCAAGTATCCCATGTTATGACGCGTCAATTCATACTCTTTACCAGGGTTGCCGAGCCCTACGACAACCCATTGTTTTTCAATGGGAGTTAACACGTCTTTTATTCACTTTATCGTTTTACGATGACTACAGCGACTTCATCCATATTAGCCAAGGGTGTTACATGGGCTGGGATGGCAAGTTCTGAGAGCCTTCGAGATTGACGCGGTCCAAGTTCACGAACATCAAATTCAAATGCTTGCGGCATGTACTCTGGCAAGCAGCGTACGAGCAAATATCGGATGACTTGACGGACAGCCCCGCCTAATTTCACTCCAACGCATTCGTTAGTGCCCACACATTCTATGGGTACTTTTACGTTAATTTTGATATTATTATGGAGCTCTTCAAAGTCGAGATGCATCACATTGTATGTTGTGGGGTGATACTGGATCTCTTTAATGATGGCTCTGCGTTGCTTGCCTTTATGGTCAGTAAGAGTAAATACTGTGGTTGGCAATCGGCCTGGTATCACCTGTCGAAGGGCTGCAGTAAACTCATTATTTCCTACAGTTATGCTCTCGGCAGCCTTGCCTTGTACATAAATGACTGCAGGAATATTTCCTTCGCGTCGAAGACCGTTGAGTTCACCTTTTTTCACGGTAGAGCGCGGTTGCATCTTTAGCTTCATTGGGGTCCTCCAATAAATGTTTCAAATAAAATTTTAATCTTTGTCTAGCTGATAAATTGATTCGGCGAGGGGTTCTTGAGTGGCAATGCAGCGAATGGCTTCACCCAAGAGGCTAGCAATGGAGATCGTTTTAATCTTCGTTGATTTAGCCAGTCTCTCGGTGTAAGGGACCGTGTTACTTATGAGCAGTGCCTCGATGGGGCTCGCTTCGATTTTAGCCACTGAGTCTCCGACAAAGACTCCGTGTGATACGACAGCAAACACTCTATTGGCACCCTTCCCATGGCAAGCTTTCGCTGCTGACACCAAGGTTCCACCTGTGGAACACATATCGTCAGCGAGAAGTACGTCTTTTCCTTTTACATTCCCGATGATCCCTGCGGACTCAACTTCAGTCGCAGTCAGCCTCTCCTTGTCAACAATGGCGAGGCCTGCATCGAGAAAGCTAGCATATTTATGAGCTAGTTTCACGCTCCCAATATCAGGAGCAACAACAACGAGTGGCGAGGAGGTGGTCTGCTCTTTGAGCACTCGAGCCAAAATTGGCATGGCATGCACATGGTCAACAGGGATATCAAAAAAACCCTCTAGCTGCCCTGCATGCATGTCTACAGCGAGAATATGTGTTGCACCTGCCTTGGTAAGCATGTCTGCAACGAGTTTCGCTGTGACAGGTTCTCTTGGCTTGTCTTTTCTATCTTGGCGACCATAGCCAAAATAAGGGATGACAGCCGTAATACTCTTCGCAGACGCCCTTTTGAGGGCATCGATGATGACTAATAGCTCCATCAGATAATTATTGGGATCCAGCACAATAGACTGAATGACAAATATATCTTGTCCGCGGACACTTTCTGTGATGCGGAGAGAGATCTCTCCATCAGGAAAGCGACTAAGCTCAAGAGAGGCCAATTTGATTCCTAGATGATCGGCTATCTCCTGCGCCAGCACTGGATGTGAGGAGCCTGAGAACAATCGCATTACTAGAAACCTTTCTTCTTATTGGGGTGGAAGGATTCGAACCTCCGCATGGCGGTACCAAAAACCGCTGCCTTACCGCTTGGCGACACCCCAGCTGTTGTGAAAGCAATATACTACATACGGTGTCGTTTCTTTGCAAGGACAAATTTTTAGCACCCAAAACTTGGTGCTCGACCTTTTTCGTGAACTCGCCCGAGCCCGTTGCCCGATCTTCCCATACCCGAGCCTCTCCCTTTCGTGAACGCGCCCGAGCCCGCGCCCGTTGCCCGATCTTCCCCTTTTTGTAAACGTGCTAAACTTCAGGGTCGTTTGCAAAAAAGGTCGGGCAACGGGCGCGGGCGCGTTCACGAAAAAGGAACAGGTTTGGAGTAAGGCATAACCACAAGAAATGTCTCTTGATTACATGGAATATCTGTGGTAGAATGAAGGAAATAGCATGGTTCAAGGACTTTTTTATGAGCGCGTTAAGTCACGATATTTTTGCGAATATACCAAAAGAAGACTACCTTTCGTTACTTAAGAAGGGCGAAGCACTCGCCCCCAAAGTTATTGAATTCGTTGGATTCAAAAAGGATGATGTTGCAAAAGCCACGGGCATTCCTTCCAACTCAATTCGATATGATTCACGAATGCCCCAAATCCTGAAAGATAGATTAAGAGAGTGGGCCAATTTATTTAATTTAGTTGCACAATTTTTTGAGGGAGATGCTATAAAAACAGCACTCTGGTTTAAAACACCAAATCCAATACTTGGTAACATATCTCCTCGCGATATGATACGTTTTGGTCGCTATCAAAAACTGCTTAAATTTATTCTCAATGCACTTTCTGAAAATCACCATTAGGGTCCTTTTTCATTCAAAAATATGACTAAACGCAAAAACTCAAAATCCCCTCTTTTTTTGCTCGATTCATTCTCTGCCGAAGATCTAGATAGATGGGAAGCCCAGAAAGAAAAGATTCTTAGATATCATTGGGATCTCTACAGTGCTCTTGCTTACGAAAGACACAAAATAGCTGATCAATTGCGCGTAGCCCTTTTGGAAGCAACAAGAAGCCCATATGAATTTAATGGATGGCAAAGACAAGTCAGATACAAATATTGCCTTACACCTCTTTCTCCAAAAGGAAGTCTGATTGAACCAGGAGGACGTTTTAATATTCCTGATGTAAATCCCGATCAAATTCCACCATTTCCTGCACTTTACATAGCTGAGAACAAAGAAACGACCCTACAAGAGTCAGGACAGCATAACAATCCCTCTCAAGTCCTCTCTGGTTTGGATTTAGCGTTAATTAAAAAGGAATCCATTGCTATTATTGCCGTAAAAGGTAAATTGGAATCCATTATTGATCTACATCATCCTCAAAGTCTACGTATATTTCTAGATCTCATTAAGAGATTTAATATACCGAACCATCTTTATGAAACAGCCAAAAAAATAGGCCTTAAACCAGCACTAACAGTAGGTAGTATCAATGCTTTAATGAACAGCCTACTTGAACCCGAGTGGCGATCTTGGTGCATGCAATTCGATATTCCTGCCAACTGCCAAATTTTTGGTCAGATGGTCGCAAATGCTGGAATTACCGGAATTCTCTATCCTTCCAAATTTACAAAAAAAAAGTGTTTAGCAATTTATCCTCAGAATTTTGATTCTGAATCGTTTATTGCCGTTGAAGGAGATACTCCCGAAGGCATAATGTCACGCTTAGATGCGCATACCTGGTTGTCGCTAAAAGCAACTCTGTAATCCTGAATGATACTCAACCGGATATATTTCCCAAATATTGCCGAAAAAAGAGGTTGGCGAAAATTGTGCAAAGCAGTATGATGCTAGCTTATTATGAACACAACTTTGAATAGGAATTTCAATGCAACAAAATCAACAGCAAGCTCAAAAGCAAGGTCAAAACAACAAGACGTTGATGCTGAAAGATCAAGAAGTGAAACACGAATGGTTCATCTTTGATGCCTCAGGCAAGACTCTAGGTCGTTTTGCAAGTGAAATAACAAAAGTTCTTCGAGGCAAACACAAGCCTACATTCACGTCATACGCTGACGGTGGCGATGGTGTGATCATCATTAATGCCGAAAAAATCGAAGTGACTGGTGCTAAAGAAGCTCAGAAGATCTATCGATATTATACCGGCTCGATGGGGGGCCTTCGAGAAATTCCCTATCGCACGATGAAAGCTCGCAAACCAGAATATATCATCGAGAGCGCTGTGAAAGGGATGATGCCAAAGACTCGTTTAGCAAAATCTCAGCTTCGCCGCTTACGCATTTTCGCCGGCACAGAACACGGCATGGCAGCTCAAAAACCAATTCAAGCAAACATTTAATTGAAATAGAGGCTTATGACAGAAGAAATTTTGGCAACAGGTAGACGTAAAACTGCAGTTTCTTCCGTGCGATTACGACGGGGAACGGGCAAAATCGACATCAACGGGAAAGAATTTGAACAATACTTCCCCTTAGAAATCCAACGACGATCGGTACTCGCACCTTTTGAAGCTGTGGGAGGTCATAAAAAGTATGATCTTATCATCCGCGTCAAAGGCGGCGGCATTGAAGGTCAGGCAATAGCTACAAGACTTAGCTTAGCTCGTGCCCTAACTGAAGAAGATATTAACCTCCGTCAAGACTTTAAAACTCATGGCTTCTTAACACGTGACTCTCGTAAGAAAGAACGTAAGAAGTATGGCCATGCTGGCGCACGTAAGAGATTCCAGTTCTCGAAACGTTAGAATTTTAGTAATTGTTCTCATTCTCCTCCAGCCTTTGGGTTCGCCCAAAGGCTTTTTTTTTGCAAGAAAGGACAAAGGACGTAAAGGACATAAGGGACCTAAAGGACAAAGGACGTAAAGGACTTAATGCCTGTCCTTTACGTCCTTTGTCCTTTAGGTCCCTTATGTCCTTTACGTCCTTTATCCCTTCTTGCGGACGCGTTCACGAAAAAACAGCGTTCTTACTTACTAGTCGCGTAGGGATTTGAAATGGGGCAGGGGCCCCATTTCAAATTCCAAACGACTAGTAACTTCACTAATAGCCCATTCCAGCATGCTGTGGAGCAGGTTTTTTCTCTTCTGGATTATCAGCAACTAATGCTTCTGTTGTGATCAATAACCCAGCTATTGAAGCTGCATTTTCCAATGCACAACGAACAACTTTCGTTGGATCTAGAATCCCAGCAACAATCATGTCAACATATTCCCCTGTCAATGCATTAAAGCCATGATTTTCAGGAAGTTTTTCAACTTGTTGTAAGATGATAGCTCCTTCAAGGCCCGCATTGATAGCAATTTGTCTTAACGGTGCGCTAAGGGCTTTTGCAATAATCAGGGCTCCAGTTTTTTCATCGCTATCTTCTAACTTCGAAGCGACTTCATGAACTGTTGGAATGCAACGCACTAGCGCCACACCACCGCCTGGAAGGATCCCCTCTTCAACAGCTGCTGCTGTCGCATGCTGAGCATCTTCTACGCGGTCTTTCTTCTCTTTCATTTCAACTTCAGTCGCAGCTCCGACGCGAATGACTCCAACTCCACCTGTTAACTTCGCCAGGCGTTCTTGAAGTTTATCGCGATCGTAATCTGACTCAGATTCTGTAATCTGCCGTCTGATCAGATTGCCACGCTCTTGAATTCTCTTCTTGTCGCCCATTCCTTCAACGAGAGTCGTGTTCTCTTTGCCCACAATCGCTTTCTTAACGCGACCCAGCATGTCTAATGTCGTATGCTCGAGTTTGAGACCCAATTCTTCGCTAATGACTTGTCCTCCGGTCAATACTGCAATGTCTTCCAACATTGCTTTTCTGCGATCTCCAAAGCCTGGTGCTTTGACTGCACAGACCTTGAAACCACCGCGCAATCTATTGACGACGAGAGTTGTAAGCGCCTCGCCTTCGACATCTTCAGAAATAATAAGAAGGGGTTTTCCGCTTTCTGCAACGGCTTGGAGTAGAGGAATAAAGTCTTTCACTGCGGAGATTTTTTTCTCGTAAATTAAGACATAAGCATCTTCAAGGATGCATTCTTGTGTTTCTGGGTTTGTCATGAAATAAGCTGATAAATAGCCCCTGTCAAAATTCATCCCTTCAACCACTTCGAGCACAGTTTCAAAGCCTTTTGCTTCTTCTACTGTGATTGTTCCGTCTTTCCCTACTTTCTCCATGGCTGTTGCTATAATTTTGCCAATTTCTTGGTCATTATTAGCAGAAATAGTTGCCACTTGAGCAATCTCATGGGTATCTTTAATTTTCTTGCTATTTTTCTTGAGTTTCTGCACGACGGCTTCAACGGCTTTTCTCATGCCGCGCTGAAGCGAAATTGGATTTGCCCCTGCAGCAACGTTTCGAAGCCCTTCGCTATAAATTGCTTCTGCTAATACTGTCGCTGTGGTTGTGCCGTCCCCTGCTTTATCTGCAGTTCTGCTGGCTACCTCTTTGACCATCTGTGCGCCCATATTTTCGTGCTTGTCCTCAAGTTCAATCTCCTTGGCGACAGTCACTCCGTCTTTTGTAATGTGAGGAGCGCCATACGACTTATCAATGATTACATTGCGTCCTTTGGGACCCAGTGTGACTTTTACTGCGTCGGCAAGGGCTCGGACACCATTGAGAATTTTTTGACGTGCTTCTTCTTTATATTTGATATTTTTGCTAGCCATAAGTGAGACTCCTGATTATTATTTTTCGATAATAGCAATTAATTCGTCAGCGCGTACGATTACATATTCAATATCGTGAAGCGTGATCTCTTGTCCTGAGTATTTTTCCATTAATACGATATCCCCCACCTTTACTGGGATTGGTATAAGGTTACCGGCTTTATCTTTTTTTCCGGTGCCGATAGCGACAACTTCAGCCTGCTCCTGTTTTTTCTTAGCGTTATCGGGTAGGATGATCCCTCCGCGCAGTTTTTCAACTTCTTCGAGGCGACGCAATAAGACGCGAGCTCCCAATGGTTGAAATTTTAAAGTTTGCTCTTTCTCTTTATTAGGTGCTTTTACCTGTTCCGTTTGAGCCATAGATAATACTCCTTGTTATAGGTGATTCAAACTTCTATCGACAACGATACCTGGCCGACATCATTTCTTGCAAGCAAATTTAGCACTACCACATTCCGAGTGCTAACTCACTAACAGGATGTACAAGTACAGGATATGCGGGATCGACCTCTTCGTGAACGCGCCCGAGCCCGCGCCCGTTGCCCGATGTCCCTTCGAATGCACCCGATCCCTCAAATTTGCTGGCTCGGATGAGTTCGAAGGGACATCGGGCGCGGGCTCGGGCGCGTTCACGAAGAGGTCGATCCTGCATATCCTGTTACTTTTCTTCTCAAATATTGCTCTCATTAGTCAGATACTTACTGCCTATCCTGTTTTTAGCCTATCTTGTTAGCTGGTCTAGCTGATCGACTAATTTATCAAATCTTCGAATGGCGGCCTTTACGGGTTCAGGAGAGCGCATATCAACCCCTGCTTTCTGAAGCATTTCGATGGGATATATGCTACTCCCCCCTTTCAAAAAGCTTAAATATCCTTCGAGTTCCGGTTTTCCCCCATTGACGACCCGATCGACTAAAGCCAGTGCAGCGCTTATCCCTGTTGCGTACTGATAAACGTAAAAATTATAGTAGAAGTGAGGGATTCGAGCCCACTCTATTGCAGCTTCTTGATCGATGACCACAGAGCTGCCAAAATAGAATTCGTTAAGTTTGCGGAACTCTTCCCTTAGTTGTTTCGGTGTAAAAGGAATATTCTGCTCCACTTTTTGGTGTATCATCAATTCAAATTCAGCAAACATTGTTTGACGGAAGAGAGTTGTTCGTATGTCATCAATTTTTTGTGTGATGAGATATATCTTTTCATCCTTGCTTTTGGCTCGAGCAATAAGAAGCTGGGTGAGAAGCTCTTCATTGAATGTGGAGGCAACTTCAGCCAAAAAGATTGGATAATCGCTGTACTGATAGGGCTGCTTTTTGCTGTAGTAGCTGTGCATGCTATGACCCGCTTCATGGGCAAGCGTAAAGACATCGCGCAGAATATCTTTATAGTTCATCAAAATATAAGGGGCGCTATCATAACACCCGCTGGAATAGGCTCCAGAACGTTTATTTTGATTTTCAAAACGATCGACCCAACGTTGATTTTTGAGACCATCTCGCAGAATAGATTGATACTCTTTTCCTAATGGAGCAACCGATTCAATGACGAGCTCCTCAGCTTCCTCATAAGGAATTTCTACATCGCACTGACTGGTCAGTGGCACATACATATCATAAAGATGCAGTTGATCGATCCCTTTCAAACATTTTTTGCGAAGTGCCATATATTTATGCAGCACATGGATCTGCTCGTGGACAGCAGTAATCAATGCATGGTAAACAGCGGTGTCGATGTTTTTTGGAAATAGGGCAGCATCAAGACAAGAGGGATAGTGGCGGGCTCGTGCATTAAACCAATGGGCTTGCATTTGCCCTTGGAGCAACTCTGAAAAAGTGTTTTCATACTCAGCATATTTGCCATGCAATTTCATGAATGCGTTTTGACGCAGCGTGCGATCCTGATCGCGTTGATAGACTCCATAAGAGCCAATCGTCAACTCTTTTGCCTCTCCTTGGCTATCAAAGACTGTTCCGAATTTAAAATCGGCATCATTTAATGCTGAGAAAATTTTTGGAGGAGTTTGTAAAGCCTTTCCAGCGATAGCCAGGAGCTCTTCTTGTTCAAGAGGGAGAACGTGGGGCTTGATCCGGATTATTTTTTCGAGGTGAAAACGGTACTCTGCCAATTGTGGAGACTGCAACAGAGTTTTCATTTGAGGATCGGGAATGGCAAGTAATTCGGGTTCTACCCAAGAAATTTCTTCTTGAAAATCGTTTAAAATAGACATCATTTTGCCATAGGCAATGGTGTGCTCATCGTGGGTCAAGTTTTCATCATGGCGCAAGTGAGAGTAAGTATAGAGCCTTGAGAGCTTTCTGTCGGTAGTCAGAATCAAATCCATTGCTTGTTTAAGAGTTTCGGGACTTTCGGCAAGCCTTCCCTTAAATTTTGCAATTTCTGGCCAACGAGGTGCTGTGGAGTTGATATTGAGCTCATATTCCTTTCCCCAATCGGCTAGAGTTGGGTACATGGCTTCGACATCCCAACAATTTTTTTTGCTTACAGACTGACGTTCTGTGGCCATAAATGTTTCTCCAGTATAAAATTGATTTGCACATTAATCTGCATGGCGCGTATTGGTTGAATCAACAAGAAACGGTAAAGTTATGTCTCAAACATCTCACACTAAGGCTAAGGGCATCCTCATCGTGCGTAACAACCGTGGCATCCACACGCGACCAGCAACGGAAATCGTAAAATGTGCTGTTTCCTTCAAGTCGGAAATTAGGTTAAGATATCACAGATCGGAAGTGAATGCCAAGTCTTTATTGGGCATTTTGATGCTTGCTGCTGCTAAAGGAGCAAGGATTAACATAGAAGCCACGGGGATTGATGCTTCCGAAGCGGTAAGCACTCTAGTCACTCTCGCCAAAAACAACTTCAACATCCAATACTGAGCCTAAGCATCATCTCAGGCCAAGAAAGAAAACGTCTGACTAGAAAAACGTCTAAGTAAAAAAGTAACAGGATATGTAGGATCAGGCAGGATATGAAGGATAGTAAGCATCCTCTTGATATGCAAAGAATTTCCAAATGGATCTAAGGCCGGGAGGCCTTAGATCCATTTGGAAATTCTTTTGAATTACAAGAGGATGCTTACTATCCTTCATATCCTGCCTGATCCTACATATCCTGTTACTTTTTTACTTAGACATTTTTCTACTCAGACGTTTTCTTTCTAGCCTAAGATGATGCTTAGTTTGAGTGTTTTGAGGGGGGGGGGCGGTGCACATGATGGCGATGATGCACAGGCTTTGTCGGCGGCGGCGCTCCAATCCAGACAACATCCCTGTTCAGCCGTGCTAAGACTCGGTGCAATGGCGGCAATTCCCGGTCAGTCACTAACGTAATGACAATGCCTGCGCGATCGCGGCGCCCCGTTCTTCCAGCACGATGAACATACACATCTGGATCATTTGCAAGTTGGTAGATGAAGATATGAGACACTTCCGAAAAGTCCAATCCCCTCGCAGCCACATCCGTGGCAACGAGAATGCGTATGCGCCCTGAACGAAATTTACTTGTGATTGCAGAACGAAAGTTTTGACCTAATCCTGCATGTAAAAAATCGACGTTGGCTACTTTTTGCTGCAATCCTTTGCAGACCTCTTCGCACTGTTCTCGCGATTGGCAAAAAACAATGGCCTGCTTGGGATTTTCTGATTCCACCAAGTGAATTAAGTTGGCTGCGCGCTGAAAATGTTTGCAATAGACAAATTTATGCTCAATTGAAGCTGGGCTCGCTGTTGAGATCAACGATACCTCTTGAGGATCGATCATATGCTTTTGGGCAATGGCACGAATTTCTTTAGGCATCGTCGCTGAAAACAAGAGTGTTTGATGCACGTGATTCAAACATTGAATGATGAACTCCAAATCCTCATAAAATCCCATGCTCAGCATCTCGTCAGCTTCATCTAAAATGAGTGTCTCAACATTGGATAAATCGATCGAACGGGAATAAATAAAATCAATAAGGCGCCCTGGTGTTGCCACAAGGACTTGTACCCCATTCTTCAACTTTGACTGCTGCATTGCAGCATCTTCTCCGCCATAAACAGCGAACGCCTTAACCCCTTTTTCTTGTCCAATTTTTTGAGCTTCAGTAGCATATTGCAGAGCCAGTTCTCTGGTCGGCACGATTATAAGAGCCTGGACGTTCGGAGAAGAGACGTCTACGCGATCACAAATAGGGATTGCGCATGTGGCAGTTTTGCCAGACCCTGTTTGAGCAAGGGCTATAAGGTCATGCTTTTTTTGAATGAGAGGAATGGCTTCCGTTTGAATGGGGGTAGGCTCTTTGAAGCCCATTTTTTCTAATGAACTTATAATTAAAGGTCCTAAACCGAAATCTGTAAATGCAGGCATAAATCAACTGGTGACATGAGTAACAAGATACGTACCAGCACCAGTCTAAGGGGGAAACGTCTGAGAAGAAAAGTAACAGGATGTGCAGGATCGCAAGCGGCAGGATAAGAAGGATAGCGAGCATCCTTCATATCCTGCCGCTTGCGATCCTGCACATCCTGTTACTTTTCTTCTCAGACGTTTCCCCCTTAGACTGATGCATAATGGATCATTGTAGCTTGAACCGGTGATATTTGCAATGTTGCAGTGTAGTAGAAGAACGTGGTATGAATGCGATAGAGGTGTCGCATGCCAGAACCGCAGAAAATCGTCCCACCCGCAGAAGAAAAACCCCTGCCTCTATTCCGTCAAGATTTAAGGCTTTTTCCTGGTCCTACAGATCCCGATGGTTCCCCCACTTATAGCCTCTTCGATCCTGTCAGAGCCCAATATTTTCGCATTACATGGACCGAATACCAAGTGATGACTGCCCTCGCGCCACGAATAACGATATCACAATTAATCACAGCAATTGAAAGTCGTTCGACATTGAAAGTGACAAAAGAAGAGATCATGCGATTCTTCGAAGATGCTGCTGCAAATAACTTATTGGCAATTTTTCAAGGCTCAGACAAAATCACCGACAAAGCCGAAAAACAAAAAAGCGGCTTCTTCGTTTGGTTGCTTTATCATTATCTCTACTTTCGAGTCCCTGTTATTAACCCTGATAAATTTCTTGGAAAAACAATAAAATATGTCATGCCGCTGGTGTCCCCAGTTGCAATCTATTTATACTGCATTATATTTGTGTTAGGCCTCTTTGAGTTAATCACTGGATTCGATGAATTCCTTCACACGTTTCCTTACTTCTTTACACTTGTTGGGGGTATCGCTTACGCGTTGGGGATTACATGCGTAAAAATCATCCATGAATTTGCCCACGCATACACAGCAAAGTATTATAAGCTTTATGTGCCTACCATGGGGGTCGCCTTTATTGTATTCTGGCCGGTACTCTATACCGATGTGACTGATGGCTGGAAAATTGCGAAGCGTTCCAAGAGAATCGCCATCTCTTTTGCAGGAATCGGCGCAGAATTGACCATTGCTGGCATGTCAACATTAGGATGGGCATTAACATCTCCAGGCATGCTTCAAAGCGTCTTTTTTATCATTTCTTCTGCCACATGGATTTCTACGCTAGCAGTCAACATGAACCCAGCCTTACGCTTCGATGGATACTATATTTTGTGCGATTTGTGGGGTATTGACAACTTACAATCACGCGCATTCGCAACGACTCGATGGAAGATGCGAAAATGGCTTCTTGGAATAGATGTAGAACCTCCAGAAGAAAATCTTAGTACAGGAAGAGTCTATGGAATGATGGTCTACACGTTCTATACGTGGATATATCGATTATTTCTCTATACTGCAATCGCCATTTTAGTTTATAACATGTTTACGAAAGCCCTAGGGATTTTTCTATTCATATTAGAAATTGGGGTTTTCATTTTATGGCCACTTTTATGGGAGGCACAACAAATTAGCCGCTTGCGTGGAGTACTTACTTTCAATAGACGATCCGTTACTACGCTAACTGTTCTGATACTGCTCTTTCTTTGGGCTGTCATCCCTCTTCCCCATCGAGAGTCATTTCCCGCCATTACCATTCCAAATGCTGATGCCAGTCAAGCGGTATATGTCCCCTATCCAAGCAAAGTGAAAGCCATTTATGTGCAGCGGGGAGATCTCGTTCACAAAGGTCAGCCCATAGTTCAGCTTGCCTCACCTGAATTGGAAACGCAAATCGTTCAAAGTCAGCTGGAAAAAGCCTCTGCCGAAAGAGAAATTGTGATTGCAAGTCAGTCGGAAAAACTTCGTCCACAGATTGGTGAAAAAGTTGCCTCTGTAAATGCTCTAGCTGAAAAAATCGGAGGCCTTCAAAAGCTAAATCAAGAACTAACTATCCTAGCTGAAATCTCAGGAATGGTCTACACATGGGATGAAAGTGTTAAGGTCGGCCAAGCGGTTGGCCGAGACCAAATACTGGGTAAAATCGCCGATCTTGCTAATTTGCAGATTTTAGTGTTTGTGCCCGAAACCAATCTCTCCGACATCTATGAAGGACAGCCCGTGGTTTTTCGCCGGCGAGGAGATTTGGCAAAATTTTCTGGACGCATCGTCAAGATCAACCTTTTGAGAACCCAAACATTGACTCATCCACAACTGGCATCTATCAATCATGGAGATCTTCCCGTAGCAAATCAGCCACAACAGCAGCCTGGAGAAAAAAAGCAGGAAGAGCTCAAACTCGTAGAAAGTTATTACACTGCCTATGTTGAATTAGACAAACCACATGCAGACCTCAAATTAGAAGAGGTCGGAGAAGCCGACGTGCGAGGTCCATGGCGTTCTATGGCTATGACTTTATGGCGCAAACTGCATTCCCTGTTCTGGCGCGAAGGGTCCATTTAAGAAGATGGATGACAATGGACATGGACCCTATGGACGGTAGTGGACGAAAGTGGACCGTAATGGACAAAAATGGACATTTAAACTCCTTACTAGCAATAACATGACTATACGTGATGCAAATAACCTGGACATTCCATTTATAAATGAAATAATGCGAGTATCAAAGGCTCATTGGGGCTATGGTACAGCTTTTATGGATGTCTTTATGGAAAAATTTTCAATCAATGAAAAATATCTTGCTGAGAATACCACCAAGGTTCTTTCTCAAAACGAACACATAATAGGTTTTTTTAGTTTCGCTTTTCATGATGACCAATCCTTAGAACTCTACCATTTCTTTTTGCATCCTGACTTTATTGGGAAAGGTTTTGGCAGAGACATGTGGAACGCCTGTTGCCTAGTTGCTCAGGAACTTGGAGCAAACGAATTCACGCTATGGTCAGATCCACAAGCGGAACTTTTTTATTCAAAGATGGGATGTGAAAAAATTGGAGTCAAAAAATCACCTCTAATGGAAAACCGCTACCCCTCCATTATGCGATATAAACTACAGAATAATTAGGAATAAGATGATATAGAAGCTTTAATGGAGATCTTAGAGGGTTTATTTGGAAAAAAATTATCAACACCTCTTTTTGTGTTGCATTCTTAAAGCTATTCTTGTATTATAATGGTATGGATCGGACATTTCTGGTCGGCACTAAGCCTCGGTTTATTCCGGGGCTTTTTGCTTTATTGGAGTCTGGGGAATATTTTTAATCCATACCCATCGCTTTTACCATTACGACCAAGAATTTTTTTCATTAGAATCGTAAAGCTACGGCTTTCTTGCTTAGAATTAATTACATGTCTTCCAATAGGATGTGCGACCAGATCTGCGATTTGTAAGCCACAGCTATTCGTCTTCTTATTAGCAAAAATAATTTTAAAAGGCAAACGCTTGCTGTGCCAGTTGCCGTTATCAACGATGCGTCTGAAAGCCGATTCTAAGTCTTTATCTTCATTTACCCCTCTTTGTTCAACGATTACATTCGTCATTTGCTCAGTTGCTCCCTGATCGTTCAAAAACGAGTATGCGCGTTCAAGGCAAAACTTTAAAGCTGTCTCATAAGGGTTGTGAGGCTGTGAATACTTTTCCTTTAGGCGCCTCTTGTCGATGACAGTCGCAATAATCGAAAATGGAAGTTCTTCAATAAGCTGATTTAGCCGTAAGAAAAATCTTTCCCGACCTTCCTCTGAAATGCGTAAAAAGCTAAAATCTTTTTCCGGTTTTCTGATTTCTCTATTGTGCAGAATTGTTAAATCATGCCCCCAAAAATCAAACTTAAATTGGTTCAGCTGAGGTAGCACAATCTTTGTGTAATCAGATTTCCTGAAAATGCAAAAAGCAAGAACAAATACAGGATGCTGTTCATCGATTGATGTTAATGAGTGATCGCCACTCTCATCTACATAAATAATATAATCACCAAAATCGTTCAACATAAACATCCCTACATGAGTTTTAGACACATTGTATACATCATTTTTGAATTCCTGCCCATAAAAAACATCTTCCCAACTTACTGATTGAAAACCCCTCTTGTTTTAAATTTCTCCAAAGTATTACAATCCTCGTTCATGCTAAGTAAAGTGAAATAAAGGCGCAAGTGTTGAAACTCAGTAAGCATTTAAAGACAATTCAAAGAAAACAGCAGACCATCAAATCAACCGTCTGCTTTTCAGGACTTGGCGTCCATACCGGCAAACAGGTCACAATCCGTTTTTGCCCCGCACCCGTAAACACCGGAATCCATTTTAAAAGAATCGATCTGCCTGATCAGCCTATAATCCCTGCCACAATGCCTTACGTCCGTGACACCACGCGCAATAGCACCACCATCGGTCACGAAAAAGCATTGGTCCATACCGTCGAACATGTCATGGCTGCACTCCATGGAATGGAAATCGACAATGTAATAGTTGAGGTTTCCAATTTGGAACCCCCCATTTGCGATGGAGGCTCTGCAAAATTTGTCAGCATGATCGAAGAAGGGGGAATCCTTTCACAGCCTGAAGCCCAAAACATTGTGAAAATTAGCTCCCCTCTTTATTGGTCCGAAGGGGACATTCACATGGTCGCATTGCCCTATGATGGCTATCGACTAAGCTATACCTTAAGCTATCCTGAACCTGAAATCTTGCGAGCACAATTTCACTCAGAACTCATCAATCCAGCAAACTTTAAAACAGAAATCGCCCCCTGCCGCACTTTTTCCCGTTATGAAGAGATCTCTACGTTAATGGACCGAGGTCTCATCAAAGGGGGCAGTTTGGATAACGCCGTGATCATCAAAGGAAATGCCGTCTTTAGCAGAGAGGGACTCCATTTTCCCGATGAAATGGCTCGCCATAAGGTTTTAGACATGGTAGGAGATTTTGCTTTAATTGGTGTCCCCATTCATGCCCATGTGATTGCCATCCGAGGAGGGCATAACTCAAACTTCCAACTAGCTAAAGCGATATATCAATATATAACGACGGAGAATTCTTGATGCCCCAAAATCCGGTAAATTCCCATATTTTTGATGTAAAAGACTTGGTAAAGATTTTACCTCACCGCTACCCATTTTTATTGGTAGATAAAATTATCGAACTTGATCTAGAACGAGGGTACATCCTTGGACAAAAGAACGTGACAATCAACGAAAGTTTTTTTCAAGGACACTTCCCCAATGCCCCTATAATGCCCGGAGTGCTAATATTAGAAGCCCTTGCACAGACTGGTGGAGTCATGGTGCATTTAAAGGCTAATAACGGAAAAATCGGAGTCTTATTAAATGTAAATAACGCAAAATTCCGACATCCTGTACGCCCTGGTGATATCCTCATGCTTAAAGCCCAAGGATTGCACTTTAGTTCAAAAGGTGGAAGAGTAAAAGTTGAAGCCACTGTTAATGATAAGACGGCTGTCGAAGCCGAAATTGGATTCGCCCTTGTTGATTTTAGCCAAATTTAACCTAAGTTTATTCCTATGTTGAAAACACAAATCCACCCAACAGCAATCGTAGAGTCCGGAGCCATCATTGGAGAGGGAGTCGTTATCGAACCCTATGCAATTATTAAGGGCACTGTCACTCTCAAAAACGGCGTGACAATCAAGTCACACGCCTATATTGATGGGAATACGACAATCGATGAAGGGACCACCATTTATCCCGGCGCAAGCATAGGCACCAAACCCCAAGATCTCAAATACCGCGGGGAAAAAACTTATGTCAGCATAGGAAAAAACTGCGATATTCGTGAGTTCGTCACAATAAACTCCTCTTGTCAAGAAGGATCCACCGTACGAGTTGGCGACAATTGCCTAATTATGGCTTATTGTCATATCGCCCACAACTGCACTGTAGGCAATCGCGTCATCATGAGCAATAATGCCACGCTGGCAGGTCATGTGACCGTCGAAGATTTTGCCATCATCAGCGGCATGACTCCCATCCATCAGTTTGTACGGATCGGATGTTACGCAATGGTAGGCGGCATGAGCCGAATTACCCAAGATATCCCCCCCTACACGATTGGAGCTGGAATCCCCTTCAAATTCGGCGGTCTGAACATCATCGGCTTAAAGCGTAATGGAATCCCCCTTCATACGCGAAAAGAGCTCGCCAAAGCCTTTAAACTGACATATCGCTCGAATTTGCGCCTAGAAGATGCTCTCGAACGTATTCCTAATGAAGTTGAAATGCTCCCTGAAGTCAAGTATTGGATCCAATTTTGCCGCGAATCTCATCGAGGTCTCATGGGACTTAGCGTCGATGAAGTAGTAGAAACAATCGATGAAGAAGAACCAACAGAAACAGCTATTCCCGCTAAAACACTTTAGTTGGTTTTAAAGTAACAGTTCAGACACCCCCTTCACTATATGTCAGGCCTTCAGCCTGAGATATTTATGTGCCAAACCTAGGGCGTTGCCCTAGGCTGTTATATTTCAGGGCGTTGCCCTGAGAACTACGCTCAGGCTGAAAGCCTGGTTTATAAAAGCCTAGGGCAACGCCCTAGGTTTAGCACATAAACATCTCAGGCTGAAGGCCTGACATATAGCGAAGGGGTATCTGAACTGTTACATTTTAAACGGAATATTGCCGCAACAGAATATTATGAAAATTATCTTTTTTGGAACTCCAGAATTTTCTGCTCAAGTTTTAGAGTTTCTTATCCGTCATGATGTCAATGTCGTGGCAGTCATTACAAAACCGGACCAACCTAAAGGGCGCTCAAATAAACCCATTCCAACCCCCGTTAAAGTTGTAGCACAAAACCAAACTCCCCCCATCCCCCTCCATCAACCTCCTCTTGTTTCAGCTCCTGAGTTTGCAGATACTCTGAAACAATATGATGCAGACTTGTTCGTTGTCGTAGCCTATGGAGAAATCATCAAACAACATCTCTTAGATATGCCACATCTTGGTTGTATCAATGTTCATCCCAGCCTACTTCCCAAATACCGCGGCGCCGCACCCATCCAACGCAGCATTATTAACGGAGAACTGGTTACCGGGGTCACAATCATGCATATGGCCCGTAAAATGGATGCCGGCGACATCATCGAAGTGGTCGAAGTGCCCATAGAACCTAATATTACTTTCCCCGAACTCGAGCAAACTCTTTGCTCAGCTGGATGCCAAAGCCTTCTTCACGTTTTACAACAATTCGAGGAAAATAAAAATAATGTTAAACAAATTCCTCAAGATCATGAGAAAGCTACATATGCTCCCAAAATTGAACTAGAAGATTGCGAATTAAATTGGTCTTTGCCTGCTCTTCAGCTGCACAATTTAATCAGAGGAGTCACCCCAGATCCAGGTGCCTGGTGTTATGTTACCCTCAGAGGCCAACGTAAAAGATTGCGCATTCTTTCCTCTGACGTGGTTTCTGATGAACAAGGAAGCCCTGGAAAAATCCTTGTTTATGGGAAAGAGGGTTTTGTTGTGGCATGCGGAGATCAAGCGCTTCGAATTATATCCCTCCAGCTGGAAGGAAAAAAAGCTATGTCTGCAAAAGAATTCATGCATGGGTATCCCCAAGCCGACCTTTTGCAATTTTAGCATTGTTTGACTTATCTTTTTATCTTCTTTTTTATTCTCATTTTAGCCCACACCCAGGTTTCGCGAGCCTGCGAGCGAAACCGCAGGTGTGGGAATCGTAAAAACAGAACATTAACCAGGGAAAGGCTGTGAAAAAATCAATAGATGGTTTGTGCCGGCCCTCCGGGACGGTATGTGTTGGTGGGCGCTTACCCAGGCTTCGCTTACCCCTC